>NZ_JAMYQF010000003.1:0-243629 GCF_040320745.1 Mesorhizobium sp. M0621
CCTCAAGGTTCGACGAAAACTCGCCAATCTCAACGCCGATTATCTCGAAAATCTCATCCGTCAAAAATCAACGTTAACCTGAAGCGATTCCCCTGGCTCCCCCAGCAAGCAAATTATTTTATCCGCCCTTTGGAGTCCAACGCTTAATGGCTGCCTTCCTGGCGATCTCAGCGCGCCGCTCTGGCGTCATATTCTCGGCGCTTCTTTCCACCCTTCGCGCCAAGCGCTTTGGCGGCAGGGTCTTTGCCGTCGTCAATCACGTCGTCGGCTTCCTCGCCTGTGGCAATGCGCATGACGCGGACGGCATTGCCGATCACGTCGGCTGGGCGCTTCTGGCCTTTAGGTCCGGTTGATATGCTATTCCTCTTCGAACTTGCGAAGGTCACGTTCGATTTCTTTTATGATCTTTTTGCGCGCCTCAATCTCGGCCCGATCCGCCGGCTTGAGCCGCATACCTTGAACCCTATCCACAGTAGACTGGACTATGTCGCGCAGCTTACGGAGCTCTTCAAGCGCGTTGATTTGGCCGGTTTCCATTGTGCCTTCCTGATGCTTTCCGCTAAGCATATAGGGGTTCGGCTCGGCCCGGATCGCGACAAGCGCGCCGTCAAATTTCAAACTGAGACACTACCTGCGCGGCGGGTCACTGGCGCAAATCAGCACCATGGACAAATATGTACCATAGCTGAGGGCACGGAGTCAAGAAAAAATTCCTATCGTGAAAAAGCTGCCGGCACAAAAGCTGCCGACACCGCCGATACCCAACCCCCCGGCCCCTCGTCAGTCGATATCGAACGAGACGCCCTGGGCGAGCGGCAGCGCCTTGGAATAATTCACCGTGTTGGTGGCGCGCCGCATATAGGCCTTCCACGCATCGGAGCCGCTCTCGCGGCCGCCGCCGGTTTCCTTTTCGCCGCCAAAGGCACCACCGATCTCGGCGCCCGAGGTGCCGATGTTGACATTGGCAATGCCGCAGTCCGACCCATCGACACCGAGGAAGCGCTCGGACTCCTGCAGGTCGCGGGTGAAGATCGACGACGACAGGCCGGCGCCCACCGCATTGTGCTCGTCGAGCACGGTGTCGAAATCCGAATATTTCATCACATAGAGGATTGGCGCGAAGGTTTCTTCCGTTACAGGGGCCACCTGCTTGGGCATTTCGACGAGCGCCGGATGCACGTAATAGGCATCCGGGTGACCATTCTCGACCCTTGCGCCGCCGGTCACCTTGCCACCGTGGGCGGCGGCTTCCTTCAGCGCCTTCTGCATGGCATCGAAGGCCGCCTTGTCGATCAACGGCCCGACCAGCGAAGAGGTCTCCAGCGGATTGCCGACCGAGACGCTCTCGTAAGCCTTCTTGAGACGTGGAACCAGGGCGTCGTAGACGCTGTCATGCACGAACAGGCGCCGCAGCGTCGTGCAGCGCTGGCCCGCCGTGCCCATCGCACCAAAGGCAATCGCGCGCAGCGCCATGTCGAGATCGGCGGTTGGGCAGACGATGCCGGCATTGTTGCCGCCGAGTTCCAGCACCGCGCGCGCAAAGCGCTTGGCCAGGCGCGGGCCGACATCGCGGCCCATCCGCGTTGAACCGGTGGCCGATACCAGCGGCACCTTGGGATGGTCGACCAGAATCTCGCCGACGGCACGGTCGCCGATCAGCACGGGCGCCAGTCCCTCAGGTGCATCCGCACCGAAGCGCTTTACCGCGCGTGCAAAGATAGCCTCGCAGGCAAGTGCCGTCAGCGGCGTCTTCTCCGACGGCTTCCACACCACCGCGTCGCCGCAGACCAGCGCCAGTGCTGCGTTCCACGACCACACCGCGACCGGGAAGTTGAAGGCGGAAATGACGCCGACTACGCCGAGCGGATGCCAGGTTTCCATCATGCGATGGCCCGGGCGCTCGGTGGCGATGGTCAGGCCGTACAATTGCCGGGAGAGGCCGACGGCGAAATCGCAGATGTCGATCATCTCCTGCACTTCGCCGAGCCCCTCGGACGGGATCTTGCCGACCTCGATCGAGACCAGCCGGCCAAGCTCGGCCTTGTGCGCGCGCAACTCCTCGCCGAGCAACCGCACCAGTTCGCCGCGGCGCGGGCCCGGCACCATCCGCCACGCCTGGAAGGCCTTGTGCGCGGCATCGATGGTTTTGGCTGCATCGGCGGGCGAGATCGTCTTCAGCACCGCGATCTGCTCGCCCGTCACCGGGCTGCGCACCATCAGGTCACCGCCGACAAGTGCCTCCTTGGCCACACCCAGTTTCGTCAGAAGCTCCGTCGTTTCCGTCGCTATCGTCATTTTTGTCCCTTTCAGATCCGTCGCCATCAATCATATGACGTCGGTCGAAGCCTCATGTCGCCCGCGTGCCGGTCGGCACTTCGGGCACAGTCATGGCGTGGCATTACTCGTTTCAGGGAAGAATCGCCACCCCGGCATGGTCCAAGCCCTGGCGACACGATTGAGCCAGACGGGTAGACGGCGTTCAGTTTGCCTTTTGCGTCGGTGCGCGAACGGCACCGTCCTTCATCAGCCGGTCGATATGCATGCGGATATGGGCGGCTTCCGCCGCTGTGTTGGCAAGCGCAATGGCGCGGTCGAAGGCAACACGCGCCTCCTCCCCCCGGTCAAGCTGCATCAGAAGGCCACCCTTGAGGCCGAAGAAGTGGAAATAGCCGGAAAGCCGTTCTTCCAGCGGCTCGATCATGGCGAGGGCCTCTGCCGGACCACGCACCTTCGAGACCGCGACAGCCCGGTTGAGCGTGATCACCGGTGATGGCTGCATCTGCTCGAGCAAGCGATAGAGCAGGTCGATCTCGTTCCAGTCGGTGTCCTCGGCCTTCTCGGCCCGTGCATGCAGCGCGGCAATGGCTGCCTGCACCTGATAGGGGCCGGGCTTGCGATGGCGCAGCGCCTTGTCGACCAGTGCCAGCCCCTCATCGATCATCTTGCGGCTCCACAGGCCGCGATCCTGATCCTCGAGCAGCACGATTTCGCCGCTCTCGTCGAAACGGGCCGGTGCGCGCGCATGCTGCAGAAGCAACAGCGCCGTCAGCCCCATGATCTCCGGCTCGGTCTGGAACAGCCGCAGCAACAGCCGCGCCAGCCGGATCGCCTCTTCGCACAGCGGTGCGCGGGCCGGCGCCTCGCCGCTATTGGTCGAATAGCCTTCGTTGAAGATCAGGTAGACCATGGCGGCGACAGCGGCGAGCCGTTCCGACCGCTCGACCGCGCCCGGCGTCTCGAACGGCACGCCGGCGTCCGCAATGCGCGCCTTGGCGCGGGTGATGCGCTGCTCCATGGCGCTTTCGCCAACCAGGAAGGCGCGCGCGATCTGCTTGACGGTAAGGCCCGAGACAATCCGCAGCGCCACCGCGATCTGCTGCGTTGCCGGCAGATCGGGATGGCAGCAGATGAACAGCAGCCGCAATATGTCATCGCGATAATGCGCTCCGTCCAGCCGCTCGGCGATATCGCTCTCGGCGTCTTCCAGATCCGAGATCTGGTCTTCCTCCGGCATCGGCGCCTGCTTGGCGCGCTTGCGCACCGCATCGATGCCGCTGTTGCGACCGACAAAGATCAGCCAGGCCGCGGGATCACGCGGCGGCCCGTTCTGCGGCCAGTTCTTGATGGCCCTGAGGCACGCATCCTGGAAAGCTTCCTCCGCCGTGTCGAGATCACGGAAATAACGCAGCAGCGCGCCCATCGCCTGCGGGCGGGCGGCGCTGATGGCAGAGCTGATCCAGGCAAGTTCGGTCATGCCGGAACCTTGGTGGGGTTGAAGACCGAGACCGGCCGTATCTCATAGGAGCCGCCGCTCGGATTGACCTCGGAAAGTTCGCGGGCGAACTCCACGGCCTCGTCGAGATCGGCGCATTCGAGCGTATAGAAGCCGAGGAATTGTTCCTTGGTCTCGGCAAACGGACCGTCGATGACGACCGCTTCGCCCTTGACCTTTCTCAGCGTCGTCGCCGCGGTCGTCGGCAAAAGTCGCGCCACCGGGCCAAGCCGGCCGGCCTTGGCATACTTGTCCTGGACATCGAGGAGATTGGCCATGACCTCGTCGTCCTGTGCCTTGCTCCAGGAGCAGACGACATCTTCGGAAGCATAGCAGAGGATTGCGTAGAGCATGGCTGGTCCTTTTCTCTGTCAAAGGACGAAACAGTAAGACCGATCCCGACACGGCGTCGATAAAAAAATCCCGAGGCGGCGGATTTGGCGACGCTCCGTCGCTGCCGGTCAGCTTTCGTGCAGCTTCAGCCATCGCAGCACGAGCGCTTCCTCGTCGTCCAGACCATCGATCGAGCGCTTATACCTGTTGGCCTGCGCCATTTCGTCCAGCAATCGCCCCTTTGACCATGCTTCGAAGACCTGCGGATGGATGTAGCATTTGCGGCAGACGGCACGCGTGTTGCCCAGCCGCTCGGCAACCTTGTCGATGACGCTGTTCATCACCCGCTTTTGCTGTGCCTGGCTTTCCGGCAATTCCGTCCGTGCAAACAGCGACGCGGCATGGATGGTGCCGCCCCATGTGCGGAAATGCTTCGAACTGAACGCATCGCCGGCGGCCTCGCGGATATAGCGGTTGACGTCCTCGGAGCGGACCGGCCGCCTGCCGCCGTCCTCATCGAGATACTGGAACAGCTTCTGGCCCGGCAGGTCCTGCGCGCCGCGCACGATTCCAGCGATCCGGCGGTCGATCAGCTTCAGCTTCCATTCCTTGCCGGACTTGCCCTGGAAGGCAAACCGCAGGCTTGAACCGACGATATCGACATGGCGGTCGCGCAACGTGGTCAGCCCGAAGCTCTTGTTGTCGCGGGCGTAGGCGGCATTGCCGATCCGGATCATCGTGTTGTCGAGCAGCCAGACGACCGCGGCGACGACACGCTCGGGCGGCAGACCACGACGGCGCAGATCGTTGTCGATCCTGCGCCGCAGTTTTGGCAGGCTTTCGGCAAAGGCGACAAGGCTCGAATATTTGGCGCCGTCGCGTTCTTCGGCCCATTGCGGATGGTAGCGGTATTGCTTGCGTCCGCGCAGGTCCCTGCCCGTTGCCTGGATATGGCCGTCGGCGTCGGGCGAAATCCACACATCCGTCCAGGCCGGCGGAATGACGATTGCCTCGATACGCGCCCTGGTAGCATCGGCAACGGGCCGCCCATCCGGCCCCTTGTAGGAAAATCCCTTGCCTGTCTTCAGCCGCCGGATACCCGGCTCGGCATCACTGACATAGGTAAGCGACGCGTGATCGGCCGAGCTTTGCGACCCGTTCTTCGGCGTGCCATTTTTCGGCACGGCGTCTCCATCAGCCGACCGGCTGTGCGACAATCCGGATTTCTGCAGCATGTCAGCTCCACGAAAATATCCGTAGATAAGCCACTGGCCGATTGCTGGTTCCACGCATGGTCGGAAAAGCCGGGGCGGGCGAGAGCGCCGGCCCGAAGCTCACGCCTTTTCGAGCACGACCGGGATGACGTCGACAGCTTGCTCGCCGACCTGTCCCCCCGTGGTCTTGAGAACGCCCACGATCGGTGCCACGTCCGAGTAGTCGCGGCCGTAACCGACGGTGATGTGGTCGTTGCTGGCCCGCATGCCGTTGGTCGGATCGAATTCCTGCCAGCCGGCGTCGCGACCGCACCAGACCTTGACCCAGGCATGCATGGCATCGGCGCCTTCCAGCCGGGGTTTGCCCTTCGGCTGGATGGTGCGCAGGAAGCCGCTGACATAGCCGGCCGGAATGCCGAGTCCGCGCAGGCCGGCGATCATGATGTGCGAAAAATCCTGGCAGACACCGCGCTTCAGCTTGAAGGCATCGCTGGCCCGGGTTCGCACCGTTGTCGCTTCGCCGTCGTAGGTGAAATCGCGATGGATGCGATTGCACAGGTTCATCGCCGTGCCGGCGGCAGAGCCGCCGATGCTGTCGCGCGCATAGCCGGTGATCGCAGCATCAATGCCGGCATGAGTGCTGGCCGTCAGGAAATGGTGCGGTGTATCAGGTGCCAGCGACCGCACGGCGGCGAGTTCCTGCCTGAGCCGGCTAATATCGGGTGACACGTCGAGCCCAGGCTCGGGCCGCGACACCGATACGCGTGCGCTCATCCTTATGTCGAGCGTCTCATGCGCCTCGCGGAAGGCGATCGAGGTGACGTTGTTGCCGAAGAAGTCGGAAAAATCAGAACGCTCGTTGGGCGCCGGCGCAAAGGACAGGGATGCGGCGATGACGCGCTGAACGCCGGATATCGTCGACGGCAGCACACGGATCTGATGGCGGCCGCCACCGGCCGCCGCGGCATAGTCGTAATGCAGATGAAGCCTGATGTCGTAAAGCATGCTTTATCCGAAATAGGCTTTGGCGAGGCTGTTGTAGAGGCCGCCGATTTCGTGGGCGAGATCGTCCAGCGCCTTCGCCGTCATGTCCGAAGGCTCCTTGATGGCGATCTGGGTGTTGAGCTGCAGGATTTCCTTCGCCGCCGGCGACATGTGCCCCTCCCCGCCGAGCGACGGCAACAGGCCGATCTCGGCCTTCAGCCTTTCGAGCTGGAACAGGATGGAGCGCGGATTGAGCGGGTCGAGCGCCAAGAGATCGATCACCGTGCGCCGGCCGGCCTGCACCGGATATTGCCGGCGGTGGGTCATCACGCTGTCGCCGATCTCCAGCATCATGTCGAGCGCGCCGTCCGGCGCCTTGGCGCTGGTCAGCCGGGATAAAGTGCGGGCGATCTGGATGCCGCGCTCCAGCCGGCGGCCGATCTCGAGAAAGCGCCAGCCGGCGAAGCGGTACATGTTCTCGTGCAGCAGGCCGGAAAAGCCGGCGAGCTTGCGCAGGATGACCGTCATCGCCCGGGTCGCGTCGTCGCCCGGCGCCACCGTCGTTGCGAACTGATGGATGGTCTTCGACAGGTCCTTCAGCGCCAGCCAGCCATCGGGCGAGAAGCGGTCGCGGATCTGCCCGGCGCTGTAGACCGCACTGTCCAGCGTACCGATCAGTCCTGACGGGATCGCCGTCTCGACGTCGATGCCGAAAGGTTCGAGATAATCCCTGATGTCGGCGAGCAGCGGCATGTCCGGATCGGACGTCTCGGCCAGCCGCACATGATAGGCGCGCAGGATACGCACCGTGTCTTCCGAGCGCTCGATGTAGCGTCCGAGCCAAGTCAGGTTCTCCGCCGCACGGCTGGGCAGGCTGCCGGGCCTGGTGCGGGTGAAACTGTCGCCTTCTTGCGGCAGCAGCGTCTCTCGCTCCACCGGTTTGTCGCTGACAACCCAGACATCCGCTGCCTGGCCGCCACGCTGCATGGCGATCGCCGTCGGGTCGAGCGACAGGCCGACGCGGGCAAATCCCCCCGGCATCACCGTCCAGCCTTCGGGTGTTCGCGCCAGGTAGACGCGCAGGCTCGCCGGCCGCGGCTCCAGCCAGCCACCGACATAGACGGGCGTCGTCGAAAGCGTCACTGCTTCCTGGCCAACAAAGTCGCCGCCATCGCGTTCGATGCGCGACACAAGCTCCGCCCGCTCCCCGGCGGACAGCGCTGAGCCAAGCTTCGTCTGGTCGTCATCCTCGAAGGCCAGCCTCGTCGACAGCGCCGGGCCGACCACCATGCGGTCGATGTTGGCCAGCACATGCGCGCGCTCGGTCGCTTGCCCGCACCACCATGTCGCGACACTTGGCAGCAACAATTCCTCGCCCCGCAAGGCGCGTGAAATCTTGGGCAGGAACGCGAGCAGCGCGCGCGTCTCCATCAGGCCCGAGCCCAGCGCATTGACGGTCGCAACCGCGCCCTGTCGGATCGCTTCGACCAGGCCCGGCGTGCCGATCTGCGAATCCGCGCGCAGTTCGAGCGGATCGGCGAAGGCGGCGTCGAGCCGCCGCCACAACACACTGATCGGCATCAGGCCGGAAACCGTGCGCACCATCAGCCTGCCGCCGGAAACGGTCAGATCCTCGCCTTCGAGCAGCATGATGCCGAGGTAGCGGGCGATGTAGGCGTGTTCGTAATAGGTTTCGTTGAGCGGCCCCGGCGTCAGGATGGCGACCCGGCCGTCGGTTTCCTTGGCCATACCGATCAGCGCGTCGCGAAAACGGCGGAAGAAGCCGGCAAGGCGGTGCACATGCATCTCGCCATAGATATCGGACAGTGCGCGCGTGGTGGCGACACGGTTCTCCAGCGCAAAGCCGGCGCCGGACGGCGCCTGGGTGCGGTCGCCAAGCACCCACCATTGGCCGTCAGGCCCGCGGCCGAGTTCGAAGGCACAGAAATGCAGGAAATGACCGCCGGCTGGCTTGGTGCCGACGACAGGCCGCAAATATTCGGGGCTGGCGGCGATCAATCCCGCCGGCAGGATGCCTTTCTCGACCAGCCGGTTCGGCCCGTAGATATCGGCGATGGTTTCCTCGAACAGTTCGGCGCGCTGCACGAGGCCGGCGCTGATCGCCGCCCACTCGCTCTCCTCGATGAGAACCGGGACATGCGCCAGCGGCCATTCGCGCTCATTGGCGCCGGCCTTGTCATAGACGCGGTAGTAGACGCCGGCATCGCGCAGATACTGGTCGGCGCGGGCGAAACGCTGGCCAAGCTTTTCAGGCCCCAGTTCGTCGAGCGCCTCGATAAAGTACTTCCAGGCCGGACGGGGATTGCCTGATGGATCGACCATCTCGTCGACGACCCCGTCGATCGGCTGGTAGTGCTCCAGCAGGCTGTGGATCTGCGGCTTGCCGCGTACCCTCTTGTGATTCCCCTTTGCCATCGTTGATCAGAGTCTTGCCGGCCGCCGAAGGTCAAGGGTCATCGGGAAATCTTCGGCGGGTTGTTCCTCACGCAGCACATAAGCGGACGGCGTATGGCCGCGCGGTTCGAAGCGGGCGAGACGCCGGGCCTCCGCCTCGTTGCCGTTGACCGGGAAGGTATCGTAGTTGCGCCCGCCCGGATGCGCGACATGGTAGACGCAGCCGCCGACCGCCCGGCCCGACCAGCGGTCATAGATATCGAAAACCAGCGGCGTGTTGACCGGCAGTGCCGGATGCAGACCGGAGGCCGGTTGCCAGGCCTTGAAGCGGACGCCCGCCACCGCCACTTCGCGGTTGTCGGTGACCTTCATCGGCACGATGCGACCGTTGCAGACGATCGCATGGCGTTCCGGATTGAGACCTTCGGTCTTGACCTGCAGCCGCTCGACCGAGGAATCGACGAAGCGCACGGTGCCGCCGATCGCGCCTTGCTCGCCCATGACATGCCATGGCTCCAGCGCCTGCCGCAGTTCCAGCTTGATGCCGGCATGCTGAACCTCGCCGCAGAACGGGAAGCGGAATTCGAGCTGAGCGTCGAACCATTCGGGTCTGAATTCGAAGCCATTGAGCTGGAGGTCCTCGAGCACGTCGAGAAAATCGGCCCAGACATAGTGCGGCAGCATGAAGCGGTCATGCAGCGAGGTGCCCCAGCGCACGAAACGGCCGTCGAGCGGGCTCTTCCACGCACGGGCAATGATCGCCCTGACAAGCAGTTGCTGCGCCAGGCTCATACGCGCATTGGGCGGCATCTCGAAACCGCGGAACTCGACAAGACCCAGCCGGCCGGTGGGTCCGTCCGGCGAGAACAGCTTGTCGATACAGATTTCCGAACGGTGCGTATTTCCGGTGACGTCGGTCAACAAATTGCGAAACAGTCGGTCGACCAGCCACGGCAAGGGTGCCGCGCCCTGGTCCGGATGCGGCACCTGCGCCATCGCGATCTCGAGCTCGTAGAGCGAGTCATGACGTGCCTCGTCGAAGCGCGGCGCCTGGCTGGTCGGGCCGATGAACAGGCCCGAGAACAGGTAGGATAGCGAGGGACGCCGCTGCCATTGCAGCACTAGGCTCTTCAACAGGTCCGGCCGGCGCAGGAACGGGCTGTCGTTGGGCGTCGCGCCGCCGACCACGACATGATTGCCGCCGCCGGTGCCGGTGTGACGGCCGTCGATCATGAACTTGTCGGCACCAAGCCGTGTCTGCCGCGCCTCCTCGTAGATCGCTGTTGTCGTCGCCACGCAATCCTGCCAGTTGGACGCCGGATGGATGTTGACCTCGATGACGCCGGGATCGGGCGCCACGCGGATGACGTTGAGGCGCGGATCGTGCGGCGGGCCGTAGCCCTCGATATGCACGGGAAGGCCGATCGCCTTTGCCGCGTTCTCGGCCGCCGCAACCAGTTCGAGATAGTCTTCAAGCGCTTCAACTGGCGGCATGAACACGCACAGCCGGCCGTCGCGCGGTTCGACCGAAAGCGCGGGGCGCCCCGCGCCGCCAATCTCGGTGATCTTCTGTTCGACGCGATCCTGCTGGCCGGTCGCCGCCGTGAAGGACGCCGCCTGCTGGCGGCGCGCCATCTCGTCGGCGCCTTCCAGTTCGGCCGGCGCCGTCCCCGGCAATATGGCTTCACGCGCGGGCAGCGGTCCCCGCGGCAGCGATGGATCGACCGGCACGATGTAGGGGAACTGCGCCGGCGGCACATAAGGCAGCGTGCCGAGCGGCAAGCGGTAGCCGACGGGTGAATCGCCCGGCACCAGGAACAGCCGGCCGCGCCGCGTCTGCCATTTTTCCGAGCGCCAGCGCGGCCCTGACGCCTGGCTGTTCCAGCGCTGCACGGGCAACACGTAACCCGACGGCTTGGTCAGCCCGCGTTCGAACACTTTCGCCATGCGGCTGCGTTCTTCCGGGTCCTCCAGCTTGGAGTTGGACGGATCGACATTGTCGGGCAGCTTGCCTTCCTTGAGCAGCCACTCAGCCGGATCCTCATAGGCTTCGCTGACCATGGTCTTGTCGATGCCGAGTTCGCCGGCAATCGCGGTGAGCAGGCTTTCGGCCTGTTTGGGGCCGATATCGGCCTCGCTCTTTTCGCGTGCGATCAGCGACGGATCGCTCCACACCGGCTGGCCATCGGTACGCCAGTAGAGCGAGAAGGTCCAGCGCGGCAGGCTTTCGCCCGGATACCATTTGCCCTGGCCATAGTGGAGAAAGCCGCCGGGCGCGAAACGCTCGCGCAGTTTCCGGATCAGTTCGTCGGCCTTTTCGCGCTTGGTCGGGCCGACGGCGGCGGTGTTCCACTCGGCCGACTCGAAATCGTCGATCGATACGAAGGTCGGCTCGCCGCCCATGGTCAGCCGCACGTCCCCCGCCGTAAGGGCTGCATCGACCTTGTTGCCCAGCGCGTCGAGCGCCTGCCAGCTCTCATCCGAGAACGGCTTGGTGATGCGCGGATGCTCGGCGATGCGGTCGACCCGCATCTCGAAGCCGAATTCGACATTGGCGAAGCTCGCCATGCCGGAAATCGGGGCTGCGTTGCGGAAATGCGGCGTTGCCGCCAGCGGCACATGGCTTTCGCCGGTTAGCAGGCCGGAGGTCGGATCGAAGCCGATCCAGCCCGCGCCCGGAAGATAAACCTCGCACCAGGCATGCAGGTCGGTGAAGTCGACGGCGGTTCCGGCTGGACCGTCCAGCGCAACCAGATCGGGCTTGAGCTGGATCAGGTAGCCGGAAACGAAGCGCGCGGCGATGCCGAGATTGCGCAGGATCTGCACCAGCAGCCAGCTCGAATCGCGGCACGATCCCTTGGCGGCGGCCAGCGTTTCCTCCGGCGAGAACACGCCGGTCTCCATGCGCACGATATAGGCGATCTCGCGCTGCAGCCGCGCATTGAGGTCGACGAGGAAATTGACGGTATTCGGCGCGCTGCGGTCGATTGTCCCGAGCAAGGCCGAAAGCAACGGACCGGCCGGCTCCGGCGTCCGGTAGATGGCGAGATCGTCGCGTATCTCTTCCGGGTATTCGAACGGGAAGGCCTCGGCCGACGGCTCGACGAAGAAGTCGAACGGATTGTAGACCGTCATGTCAGCGACAAGGTCGACCTCGATCTTCAGCTCCGTCACCGGCTCGGGGAAGACGAAGCGGGCAAGAAAGTTGCCGTAGGGGTCCTGCTGCAAATTGACGAAGTGGTTCGCCGGCTCGACCTTGAGCGAATGGCTGAGCACCTTGGTGCGGGAATGCGGCGCAGGCTGCAGCCTGATGATCTGGGGCCCGAGAACCACCGGCCGGTCGTACTTGTAATGGGTCAGGTGGTAGACGGCTGCCAGAATTGCCATGGGGCCCCGGAATTCAGCGTTTCAAATGATTTCGCTGAACCCTGACACATCAGGCGGGCATTCTCCAAGCAGAGATGTTGCGGTGCACCTAATTTAAGCAGCTACCGAAGGCTCAGAAGAACGCCTGTATCCCCGTCTGCGCCCGTCCCAGGATCAGCGCATGCACGTCGTGCGTGCCCTCGTAGGTGTTGACCGTCTCCAGGTTCTGCGCGTGGCGCATGACGTGGTAGCCGATCTGGATGCCGTTGCCGCCATGCATGTCGCGGGCCTGGCGGGCGATGTCGAGCGCCTTGCCGCAATTGTTGCGCTTGACGATCGAGATCATTTCCGGCGCCATCTTGCCTTCGTCGAGCAACCGTCCGACGCGCAACGATGCCTGCAGTCCAAGCGCTATCTCGGTCTGCATGTCGGCGAGCTTCTTCTGGTAAAGCTGCGTGCCGGCCAACGGCTTGCCGAACTGCTTGCGGTCGAGGCCGTACTGGCGGGCGCGATGCCAGCAATCTTCCGCCGCACCCATCGAGCCCCAGGAAATGCCGTAGCGGGCCCGGTTGAGGCAGCCGAACGGGCCGCCAAGGCCCTTGGCGTTGGGCAACAGCGCATCCTCGCCGACTTCGACGCCTTCCATCACCACTTCGCCGGTGATCGATGCCCGCAGCGACAGCTTGCCACCGATCGTCGGCGCCGAAAGCCCCTTCATGCCCTTTTCCAGCACAAAGCCGCGGATCTCGTCCTTGCCGTTCTCGCCCTTCAACTTCGCCCAGACGACGAACACATCAGCGACCGGCGCGTTGGAAATCCACATCTTGGAGCCGGAGAGCCTGTAGCCGTTCGCGGTCTTCTCGGCGCGCGTCTTCATGCCGCCCGGGTCGGAGCCGGCATCCGGCTCGGTCAGGCCGAAACAGCCGATCCATTCGCCGCTTGCGAGCTTGGGCAGGTACTTCTTGCGCTGTTCGTCCGAGCCATAGGCATGGATCGGATACATCACCAGCGACGACTGCACCGACATCATCGAGCGATAGCCGGAGTCAACGCGTTCGACTTCCCGCGCGACCAGCCCGTAGGTCACATAGTTGGCGCCGAGCCCGCCGAATTCCTCTGGAATGTTGATGCCGAGCAGGCCGGCCTCGCCCATTTCGCGGAAGATCGCGGTGTCGAAGGTCTCGTTGAGATAGGCGTCCTCGATTCGAGGCGCCAGTCTGTCGGCGGCAAAGCCCGCAGCACCATCGCGCACCATGCGCTCGTCTTCCGAAAGCTGGTCCTCGATCAGGAACGGGTCTTCCCAGACGAATGCATTCTTGTCGGCGGCCATGGCGTTCTCCCAAACCAATGCACGTCGCCCAAAAAGTATCCAGCGGTTTTGGGATGACGACATGCGTGAAGCAAAATCTTGGTCCGGCTTATCGGCCCGCGCCCCGAAAAAATCAAACGAAATTGCTTCACCGATCAATGAGCGTTAGTAATGGATCATGAATGTCCAGCGCCGCCTTTTGCCCAACATCAGCGCCCTTGCCGCCTTCGAGGCTGTGGCCCGGCTCGGCAGCTTCACCGCTGCTGCCCAGGAGCTGGATCTGACGCAGGGCGCGGTCAGCCGGCAGATTAAATTGCTGGAAGATCAGTTCGGCCGCCGGCTGTTCGAACGCGACAGCCGCAATGTCAGGCTGTCGACGGCAGGGGAAATCTACGCCGAGGCGGTGCGCTCGGCCCTTGGCCAGTTGCGTGACGCGGCGCTTGGATTAATGAGCAATCGGCATAGCGGCATCCTGAACCTTGCCATATTGCCGACCTTCGGCACGCGCTGGCTTATGCCGATGATCCCCGACTTCGTCGAAAACAATCCCGATATCACCATCAACTTCGTCACCCGCGTCGGTCGCTTCGACTTCGCCAGGGAGAGGCTGGACGCCGCCATCCACTACGGGCTGCCGGACTGGCCGGACGCGGACGCGACGCTTCTGGTGCGCGAAACGGTGGCGCCGGTGGTGTCGCCCGAATTCCTCACCGGCCGCGCCATCGCCTCTCCGGCCGATATCGGCCGCCTGCCGCTGCTGCATATGGCGACGCGGCCCGGCGCCTGGACCGAATGGTTCGAGCATCAGGGGCTGAGCGCGCCGACCGGGCCCGGCATGCAATTCGAACAGTTAGGCACCGCTGCCCAGGCCTGCATGGCTGGCCTCGGCGTGGCGCTGTTGCCGCTGATCCTCATCGCAGGCGAATTGCATCGCGGCCAGCTCGTACTGGCGCCCGGCCAGCCGATGCAAAGCCGCAGTGCCTATTATCTCGTCGTGCCGCACGACAAGCGCGGCCATCCGCCGGTCGCCAGCTTTCGCGACTGGCTTGTCAAGCATGTAGGCCATCAGATTTGATTTGGCAGATTTATCAAAAATTGATAATATTGGATAAAAGGAAGGATAACTCGTGCCTGCAAGTTACAGCATCGGCCCCCGCTATGAGACATTGGTGCGCGAGTTGGTAGAGAGCGGCCGCTATGCCAGCGCCAGCGAAGTTGTGCGCGATAGCCTGCGCCTGCTGGAAGAGCGCGAAGAACAGCGCGAGGCAAAGCTTGCGGCGCTACGAGAGGACATTCGAAAAGGCGTGGAGAGTGGCCCGGGCATCCCGGCCGAACAGGTGTTTAAGCGACTGGAAGCAAAATACAGCGGCGGAAAGCCGTGAACAATGGCGGTCATATTTGCGCCAGCCGCCGCGCAGGACGTCGAAGAGATCGGCGATTACATCCTCGCTGAAAATCCCGCCGCGGCTCGACGCTTCATAGCTGCGCTCAGGGAACGCTGTGGCCGCATTGCAAACGCGCCACGCGGTGGCGTTCCCCAGCTGAGTCTATGGCCCGGCCTGCGCTCCATCGCATTTCAGCGCTATGTGATCTTCTACACCGCCGATGGCGATGACGTGCGTATCGAGCGCATTTTGCATGGTGCCCGCGACATCCCGGCCATTCTTGAGGGACGCAATGATTCTTGAACCCCCGCGTCGCATGAATCTCATCAAACGCGGACGTGCTAAGGGGCTGGTCGCAGAATAGTCATTTCCGCTTCAAGGCATCGGCCAGCGCCGCGCCGAACGCGCCTTGCTGTGCGGGCCGCTCCGGTTGGCGTTGAGGTGCCGGCGAGCGCGGCGCCGGCCTGCCGCCGCCATTGTCGCGCGGCCCACCTTTCGATGCACCACCCTCGCCGCCATCCTTGCGCATCGAAAGCGCGATACGCTTGCGCTTGATGTCGACGTCCACAACACGCACCTTCACCACGTCGCCTGCCTTGACCACTTCATGCGCGTCCTTGATGAACCGGTCGGCCAGTTGCGAGACATGCACCAGCCCGTCCTGATGGACGCCGATATCGACGAAGGCGCCGAAGGCGGCGACATTGGTGACCGTGCCTTCCAGCAGCATGCCGGGCTTCAGATCCTTGATGTCGTCGATGCCGTCGGCAAAGGTCGCCGTCTTGAAACCGGGACGCGGATCGCGGCCGGGCTTTTCCAGCTCCGCCAGGATATCGCGCACCGTTGGCAAGCCGAAACGCTCATCGACGAAGACGCGCGGGTCGAGCGCCTTCAGTGTTGCACTGTCTCCCATCAGCGAACGGACATCGCGCCCGCAGGCGGCGACGATCTTCTTCGCCACGCCATAAGCTTCGGGATGCACCGACGAGGCATCGAGCGGCTCGCTGCCATTGGCAATGCGCAGGAAGCCGGCGCTTTGCTCGAAGGCGCGTGGCCCGAGCCGAGGCACCTTCAGCAGGTCCTTCCGGCTGGCGAAGGGGCCGGTCGCATCGCGATGCGCAACGATGGCGTCCGCGAGCGATGCGCCAAGGCCAGACACGCGCGCCAGCAGCGGCGCCGAGGCGGTGTTGAGATCGACGCCGACGGCGTTGACGGCATCCTCCACCACCGCCTCCAGCGAACGGCCGAGCCGGTACTGGTCGACATCGTGCTGATACTGGCCGACGCCGATCGATTTTGGCTCGATCTTGACCAGTTCGGCCAGCGGATCCTGCAGCCGCCGCGCGATCGACACGGCGCCGCGCAGCGACACGTCGAGGCCAGGGAATTCCGCTGCCGCCGTCGCCGATGCCGAATAGACCGAGGCACCGGCTTCGCTGACGATCACCTTGAGCGGTTTCGGCCCGCCATCTGTCGGCATGTCGGACAGCATGTCGGCCACCAGCTTTTCCGTCTCGCGACTGCCGGTGCCGTTGCCGATCGAGATCAGCTCGACCTTGTGCAGGCGGATGAGCTTGGCGAGTTCCGCCTGCGTGCCGCGCACATCGTTCCTGGGCGGAAATGGATAGACCGTCGTCGTGGTCAGCACCTTGCCGGTCCCATCGACCACCGCCACCTTGACGCCGGTGCGGATGCCGGGGTCGAGCCCCATCGTGGCGCGCGAGCCGGCGGGGGCCGCGAGCAGCAAATCCTTCAAATTGCGGGCAAAGACATGGATCGCTTCCTCTTCCGCCCGTTCACGCAGATCGCGCATCAAATCGAGCGTCAGGTGCAGCGACAGCTTTATGCGCCAGGTCCAGCCGGCGACCTCCATCAGCCAGCGATCGCCCGGCAGGCTGCCGCCGATGGCATAGGCATTGGCGATCATCCGTTCGACCGGCTTCACCGGGGAGGTGTCGTCGGCATCGACCTCGATGTCGAGCGACAGCACTTCCTCGTTGCGGCCGCGCAGCATGGCCAGCGCGCGATGGCTCGGCACATTTGCCCAGCGCTCGACATGGTCGAAATAGTCGGAGAATTTCGCGCCGGCCTCTTGCTTGCCGTCGACCACCCTGGCCCGCATGAAGGCGCGTTCCTTCATGTGGGTGCGCAGTTTGCCGACCAGATCGGCATTCTCGGCGAACTGTTCCGACAGGATGTCGCGCGCGCCATCGAGGGCGGCTTTGGCGTCGGCCACCTCTTCGCTGACATAGGCCAGCGCCAGTTCGGCCGGGACGAGCGAACGGTCGGCAAGAATGGCTTCGGCCAATGGTCCCAGCCCGCGCTCCCTGGCGATCTCGGCCTTGGTGCGTCGCTTGGGCTTGTAGGGCAGATAGATGTCTTCCAGTTCCGCCTTGGTCGTGGCGGCGACGATCTTGCCCTCGAGTTCCGCGGTCAGCTTGCCCTGCTCGCGGATGGAGCCAAGGATGGTGTCGCGACGCGCATCGAGCTCGCGCAGATAGGCAAGCCGTTCGGCAAGGTCGCGCAACTGTGTGTCGTCCAGTCCGCCGGTGACTTCCTTGCGGTAGCGCGCCACGAATGGCACCGTCGCGCCCTCATCCAGCAAGCCGATCGCCGCCGCTGCCTGTTCAGGCCGCGCGGCGATCTCGGCCGCGATGATGGCTGCAATGCGCTTGATGTCGGATGCCATGTCGTTCCTGCCCTCGTCGAAAGAGCGGCGACCATAGGCGCAGACGCTCGGTCAGCCAACCGCCGCGCTTTGATCAGCCCGGCGGGTCCACAGGAATGCGCATGCTAATGCGGCGACCCAGGCGCTCAGACCATGCGGCTCAGCGCCTCGAAGAAGGCGACGATCTCGACATCGAGCGGATCGTCGACCGGCTCCGGCTGCGACGACATCTTGGCGATCACCACTTCGGCCTTTGGGTCAACATAGAGCCACTGGCCGTGGATGCCGATGCCGCAATAGGCGCCGTTCTCGTGTCCAGTCTGGTACCATTTGTTGCGGTAACGGCCGTTCGGGAACAGCGGCAGCATCGTGCCTCGCTGCCAGGCTTCCGCACTGCCGCCGGTAGCAACCGTATCGCGCACCCAGGCTTCCGGCACGATGCGGCGGCCATTGGCCGTGCCGCCTTGCCGCATCATCTCGCCGACACGCGCCAGATCACGCGGCGTCACCGAAATGCCACCGGCGGTGCGCGCTGTGCCTTCCATATCGACGCCGATCGAGGCTTCGCTGATAGCGCCAAGCGGCAGCCACAATTTCTCGCGCATCAGGTCGGCGAAGCGCTGGCCGGATGCTCGTTCGAGCAGCAGGCCGAGCAGGTCGGAATTGGGCGAACGGTAGCGGAAGGTCTGGCCATGCGGCTCGGCCAGGCGCTGCAGAGTCAAGATGAATTCCCGCAGGCTCTCCGTGCCGCCGCCAGGATTCCACAGCGTGGCGCGGCGATAGCGGGCGAAAGCGCTCTCCGGATCGAGATAGGCTTCCTCGAAATCAAGGCTGACGCTCATGTCGAGCACATGCCGCACGCTCGCATCGCCATAGGCCGAGCCGGCGGCTTCCGGAATGTAATGCGTCACCGGCGCTTCTGGGTCGAACCCACCCTCGCCTTCCAGTATGCCGGCGACGATCGCCGTCAGCGACTTGCTGATCGAAAAGATGATGTGGCGGGCGCCGAAATCCATATGCGGAGCGAACCAGTCGCCGATGATCTTGCCGCCCTTCATCACCGTCAGCGCATCGGTGCTCGAACGTCCGAGAAATTCAGCCACCGTCTCCGGCACGCTGGCGATCGTGACCTTCTCGTCAAGCAGGCCGCCCATGTCCCGGACCGTCGTCTCGACACCAGCCGGTGCCGCCGCCACGCGGGCGGTTGGCACCAGTTCGCCGAGATTCTGGAACGACCACCGGTTGAACGGGTTCTCGCGCCAGTTGGCGAGTAGCACCTCGTTGCGACGGAAGCCGTAGCGGGTCTCGAACGCGGTCTTGCCGGTCATGGCCGTTCCTTCCGGGTCGTTTCTTGTGGGGTCAGCTCAGTGCAGCGGCGATGGCATGCACGGCCTTCAGCGTCGCAACGGAATAGGCGACATTGCTGAAATCCGGATAGGTCGAAAGCTTCACCACGACCATACCGGTGTTCCAGTCGATATGGATCATCTGCCCGAACACGCCGCGGCACATCAGCGCGCGCGAGCGCGGGTCCTCGATCCAGAACTGGTTGCGATAGCTGCCCTCCGGCAGGCTGGGGCTGAAATCCGGCCCATGCGCGCCGTTGCGTGTCGCCTCGATCCATTCGGCCGGCACGACGCCGCCACCATTGTCGACGATCAGCTGGCCAAAGCGGCCGTAGTCGCGCAGCGTCGCGTTGAAGCCGCCGTCGGCCACCGCATAGCCGGCGCTGTCGACCGTGAAGCAGGCACTTTCATCAGCGCCGAGCTTTTGCCAGAGTTCTTCCGAAACCAGCTGCGGCAGCCGTTTGCCCGTCACCCGTTCCATGATGAAGGCAAGCACGTCGGTCTCGATCGAGCGGTATTCGAAGGCAGCACCATGCGGGCGGATCGTTTCCTTCAAGCCCAGGATCAGTTCGAACATGTGCGAGGGCCAGCGAAAGGCCGGATCGCTGTCTGGCGGCACCGGCTTCCACCCCGTGGCGACATCGACCTGGCCGATGTCCGAATAGCGGTCGGTATATTCCTCGGAGAAGCGGACGCCGCTGGTCATGTCCAGCACATGCTGGACGCTGGCCCCGGCCCAGCCGGTGGAGCTGAGTTCCGGCAAATAATCAGTGACCGGCTTGGCAGGATCGATCAGGCCGCGTCCCGCCAGTATGCCGAACACCGAACCGGTGACGGACTTCGCCATCGACTGCGACAGGTGCAGCGTGCGCTCGCCCATGCCGTTGAAATAGCGCTCATAGGCAACCTTGCCGTCCTTGAGCACCAGGAAGCCGTCCGTATAGGTCTCGTCGAGCAGCTCGGCGAGCGTTGTCGGCTTGCCCTCGCTGTCTTCGACCGCCAGCCCATTGAGATCGACCTCGGCGCGTTCAAACCGGTGGCGATGGCCATTGCCGCGCCAGACTTCGGCGGTCGGTAGAATTTCGCGGATGTGCTGGAACGCCCAACGGTTCCACGGTGGCCGGTCCCAGTCGAGCTTCGGCGGCACCATGGCGGGCGGCGAGCCCTGCATGATCGGCGGCCGCGGATCGGAGTTGCGGTAGGATTCCATGACAGCCGAGCCCCTTGAACGTAAAAACGGACCCGGCGGCGCACGCCGCCGGGTCCGTCGAAAACGCAGTTACTTCTGCAGTTCGGTCCAGATCTTGGTGTAGATCTCCTGGATTTCCGGTGAGCACATCTGCTGCAACTCGGCATGCGGCTTGTCGGCTGCCGGGATGACAACTTCCGGCGCGTCCTTCATGTCTGCCGGCATGTACTTGTCCGATCCGGTGATAGCGTTGGCATAGCGATGGAAGGCCGAGAGACCTGCCGCATTTTCCGGGTCCATGATGAAGTTCTGGAAAAGCTTGGCGTTCTCGACGTTCTTGGCTTCCTTCAGAACGACGACGTTGTCGCTCCACAGGCCAAAGCCTTCTTTCGGATAGTTGTAGTGGATGGCCGGGTTGGCCAGCCGCTGGCGCAGCGCCGAGCCGTTCCAGTCGCTGGTCGCCTTGAAGTCGCCGGCGCCCATCTTCTCGATGGTATTGTACTCCATCGCGATCCAGTTCGGCTTGGCCGCGACGAGCGTATCGCGCACCTTCTTCAGCACTTCCTTGTCGGTGGTGCATTGCTGTCCGCCGACATATTTGATCGCAGCGAAGATGACGTCGTTCATTTCGGGAACGACATTGACCTTGCCCTTCAGCTCGTCGGGGACGTTGAAGATGATGCCCCAGCTGTCGGCCGGTCCCTTGTAGGCGTCGGTGTTGACGACGACACCAACCGTGCCCAGAGCCCACGGCACCGAATATTTGCGGCCCGGGTCGAATTCCGGATTGGCCCACTCGGGCGCGACATTCTTGAAGTTCTCCATCTTGCCCGGATCGGTCTCCTGGACGAGGCCTTCCTTGATCCAGATCGGCACGTAGGTTTGCGACGGGACCGCAATGTCGAAACCGGTGCCGCCCTGGCGAACCTTGGCGAGTGCGGTGTCGTTGGAATCATAGTCGGTGATGGTCACCTTGATGTTGTATTTGGCCTCGAACTTCTTGATCACGTCGGGGCTGGTGTAGTTGCCCCAATTGTAGATGTTCAGTTCGCCGTCGGCGCGAGCCAGGCTCGTCGAAGCGAGCAATGCCAACCCCATGGCGGTTGCTGTTGTCTTCCAGTTCATGGTTCTAACTCCCATTGTCGGTTCAGTCTCGTTTCCTGCTGACGAAGAAAAACAACGTGACGATCGCGACCGAAAGCAGCAGGAAGGCGGTCGATATCGCGTTGATCTCGGGTGTGATGCCGCGGCGGATCTGGCCGAGCATGTAGGTGGGCAACGTATCCTGGCCGCCCGATTTGACGAACTCTGTGATGACGACATCGTCGAGCGAAATGACGAAGGCCAGCATCAACCCGGCCAGGATGCCGGGCCACAAAAGCGGCAGCGTGATGCGGCGGAAGGCTTTCCATGGCGTCGCGTAGAGGTCGGCGGCGGCACGCTCCAGTGTCAGGTCCATATTCTCAAGCCGCGCCCGTATCGGCAGGTAGGCGAAGGGAATACAGAACGCCGTGTGCGCGGCGATCAGATAGCCGATGCCGGAATAGCCGGTGAAGATCTTGATGCGCGAGAAGAAGATCAGCAGCGCCACGCCGGTGACGATCTCGGGCACCATCAGCGGCTGGTTGATCGCCGCATATTTGAAGGTGAGACCGGGATAGGGTGCGGTGCGCGTGGTGGCGAGCGCCGCCATGGTGGCGAAGATGGTGGAAAGCACCGCAGCGACGGAGCCGATCTGGAAGGAACGCAGCGTGGCATCGATGACCTGCGTGTTCTGCCATGCCGACTGGAACCATTTCAGCGAAAAACCGCCCCATTCGGAGGTCGAGCTCGCCGCGTTGAAGGCATAGATGACCAGCACGATGATCGGCAGATAGAGCACGATAAAGCAGGTCGCGGCGATCGCGGTGAACCCAGGCTGGTGCTTGATGGAAAAGTTCTTAGCCATGTCGCACCCCCGACTTGCCGGCGTTGCGCACATAGGCAAGCAGCGCCACCATGACGATGATCATGACGGCGATCGACAGCGCCGAGCCGAGCGGCCAGTTGCGGCCCTGCCCGAACTGCAATTCGATGAGGTTGGACAGCATCATGTTCTTGCCGCCGCCAAGTACGCTCGGCGTCACATAGGCACCAAGTGCCGGAATGAAGACCAAGATCGAGCCGGCGATGACACCCGGCTTGACCAGCGGAAAGATGATCCGCCGCAGCACCTGGAAGCGTGTCGCGTAGAGATCATAGCCCGCCTCGACTAGGCGGAAATCGAGCTTCTCCATGCTGGCGTAGATCGGCAGCACCATCAGCGGCAGATAGACATAGGCCATGCCGATCAGTATCGCCGTGTCGGTGTAGAGGATCTGGATCGGCGCCGAGATGATGCCGAGCTTGAGCAGGATCGTGTTGATGATGCCTTCGTTGCGGATGATCTGCAGCACCGCGAAGGTACGGATCAGCAGGTTGGTCCAGAACGGAATGGTAATCAGGAACAGCCAGAGATCGCGCGTCTTTTCACTGCGCGTCGCCATGAAATAGGCGGTCGGAAAGCCAAGCACCAAGGTGGCGATGGTCGTCACCACTGCGAGCTTGATGGAGCGCAGGAAGATGGTGACATGGGCGGCGGCAATCGAAAGCGTATCGTCAAAGATATCGCGTTCCAGAAACACTGCTATCCATGCTTCCGGCGAGAACTGCCACTTCACGTCGCCATAGGAGCCTGGCGTCAAGAACGAGTAGACGAGCACGATCAGCAACGGGCCGGTCGCGGCGAGAAAAATGGTCAACAGCGCCGGGGCTGACAAAAGCCAGCGGTCACGGATATCGCGCCGTTCCGCTGCCTTGGCGACTTCTTCCGCGGTCGCCATCGTCAGTCCTTCAGGACCTGGGCGGCATCGCTGCCGATGAGGATGCCGACCGTGTCGCCCTTCTCGAAACCACAACCCGCGCTGCGCGTGTTCTGCTGGCGTACGGTGAAGAGTTCGCCGCTCTCGAGATGAACATGGATGTGGGTGTCGGTGCCGAAATAGACAATGTTGTCGACTGTTCCGGACAATTCGCCCTTGCCCTTGGTCAGCTTGGCGTGTTCGGGCCGAACCACGACCGTGGCGTTGGCCTTAGGCTGGAAACCTTGGGCCACGGTCGCCTCGATGGTCGCTCCGGATTTGAGCGTCGCGCGCGCCTTGCCGTTGGCCATCTGGCTGATGGCGGCCGTAAGGAAGTTGGTTTCGCCAATGAAGTCGGCAACGAAGCGTTCGGCAGGCTTGTCGTAGATATCCCAGGGCGAACCGACCTGCAGGATCTTGCCGGACGACATCACCGCGATGCGGTCCGACATGGTCAGCGCTTCCTCCTGGTCATGGGTGACGAAGATGAAGGTGATGCCGGTTTCGTGCTGCAGCCGCTTCAATTCGATCTGCATCTCCTTGCGAAGCTTGTAGTCGAGCGCCGACAAGGGTTCGTCGAGCAGCAGCACTTTCGGCTGAGGTGCGAGCGCCCGCGCCAGCGCCACGCGCTGCTGCTGGCCGCCGGAGATCTGGCTGGTGCGACGGCCGGCGAGTGCCTCCATCTTGACCAGCTTCAGCATCTCGGCGACGCGCGCCTTGATCTGGGCTTTCGGCTTGCCCAGCATTTCCAGGCCAAAGCCGATATTGTCGGCGACCGTCATGTGCGGGAACAGCGCATAGGACTGGAAAACAGTGTTGACCGGCCGCTTGAACGGCGGCAGCAGGGCGATGTCCTGGCCATAGAGCAGGATTTCACCAGCGGTTGGGAAGTCGAAGCCGGCAATCAGCCTGAGCAACGTCGTCTTGCCGCAGCCGGATGGGCCCAGCAACGTGAAGAACTCGTTCTCGCGGATGGATACCGAGACCGTATCGAGGGCAGCGACCTGCCCCTCACCTGATCCAAAAATTTTGCTGACATTTACTACTTCAATCGCATTCCGATCCGGTTTGTCCGGCACGATTACGCCTCACTGTTGACCCCGCTCTTGCTGGCGGAGTTCTTCCCCTGTTCGATGTGACCACATGGCCGGTGGGTTGGCAAGCCCGGCATTGGGTCACAGTTCAGTCAGTCATCGAGGCCTGCAAGCCCCATGCCATAGTCAGGCCTGATAGGTGATCTTGCCGCCGCAAATCGTCGTCACCGGTCGGACTTTGTGCAGATCGGCCGGGGCGGTTTTCTCGATATCCATCGACAAAACCACCAGATCGGCCATGTAGCCTGACTTCAGCGTGCCCTTGCGGCGTTCGGCAAATTCGGCGTAAGCGCCCTCGACCGTGTAACCGGCGATCGCTTCATGCAGTGAGAAACTCTGGTCCGGGTCGCTTTCTGCCCACGGCTTGCGCAACACTGCCGCCTGAATGCCCAGGATCGGATCGATCGGCGACACCGGCCAATCCGATGCGAAGACGACATGCGCGCCGGCATTCTTCAGTGTTCGCCAGGCATAGCTCAGCGGCCAGCGCGACGGCCCGATGCGCGACACCGTCGGCTCCAGCGGAAAGTCCATGGCGCCTGGCGGATGCGGCGGCTGCATGGAGGCGATGACGCCGAGTTCTGCGAAACGCGGCACGTCTGATGTGGTGGTGACCTCGATGTGCTCGACCCGGTGGCGGCTGTCGCGCTTGCCGTTCGCCTTCTGCGCCGCCTCATAACCGTCGAGCACCGCGCGCACCGCGCCGTCACCGATCGAATGCACGGCGATCTGCAGCCCGCGCTTGTCGACCGCGACGGCAAGGTCGATGAATTGTTGCGGCGTGAACAAAGGCTCGCCGACCCAGTCGGGCCGGTCGGCATAGGGCTCGACCATGACAGCCGTCCAGGAATCGAGCACGCCATCGTAGAACACCTTGACCATGCCCGACGACAGCCATTCGCTGTTGTAGCGTTCGGCCATATCAGATGCCTTGTCGAGCATGTCGAGCGTCATGAAATTCTTGTAGTGGAACGGGATCTGAACGCGGCAGGGCAAGCCTTCCTCGGCTTCGATCTCGGCCAGCAGCTCAAGCTGATAGAGGTTGCCATCCATGTTCTGGATCGAGGTGATGCCATGGCGCGCGCACCAGGCGAGCCCGCGCCGCATGATATCGCGGTCGGCGGCCCGCTCGGCCGCCGTCGGCATCGGATCCGGCTCGCCGCCGGTCGACAGCCCCAGCCGCACCCGGCTTTCGCCGGCAAGGTCGAGCACCGGGCCGAAGGCCTCGCCTTCGCGCAATTCACCGGCGGCCAGACCATCATCACCTATGACGATCTCATTGCCCGGACCGAGCGTGCGCCCGTGCAGGATGCCGGCCATCTCCAGCGCCTTGGTGTTGGCCCACATGGTGTGATGATCGGGCGCGGCCATACAGAACGGGCGATCAGGCAAAATGGCGTCGAGGTGATGGCGCGTCACCCGCTCGTTGCCGAGTACGGTGTAGTCAACGCCCTGGCCGACCAGCATCGGAGCATCAGGCCGCGTCGGCGCATAGTCGCGGATCGCCTTTTGCAGCGCCTCGAAGCCGTGGACCCCGACAAGCTGGAGATGAGCAAGCTCTGCCCCGCCTGAAAACAGATGCATGTGGGCTTCGATGAAGCCCGGCAAGACCGAGCCGCCCTTGGCGTCGATGATCTTGGTAGCCGGTCCCCTGAGCTCTTCGATGGAGGCGCGGCTGCCGATGGCGACGATGGCGCCGTCCTTGACGGCAACGGCGCCGTCCTTGACGGCAACGGCTTCGGCGGCGGGGTTGTCGTCGTCCATAGTCTGCACACGACCGTTGATGACGATCAGATCCGCATTGTGCCCCGCACCTGTGACAGACATCGCGACTCCGCGCTTTTGACGACTGACTGGACCGACAGACTTGTCCAACGACCTGCCACTCCACCGGAGCGGCGCCACGGACGAAAAAGAATGCCAGTGCGCTGTCTTGGAAATTCCCCTTGTCATCCCAAGAGGCAGCGTGGGATAAAGAATGCGACTGATTATTCGCGTTTGTCAACATGCGGAATCTGGAATGTATTGTGGACAGCACGCTCTGCCCATGTTGAGACCGGGCGGGGAACGAGGACATCAAGCCGTGAAGCGCAGTCTCGACCGCAAAACCAGGATAGCGCTCGAACCGCGCAAGCAGCCGCGGCAACAACGGTCGAGCAAGGTGGTCGACAGGATTCTCGACGCGGCGCTGATCTTGACGCGGGAGCAAGGAACCAGGACGCCGACGACGCTCGCTATTGCGCAGCGCGCAGGCTTGTCGGTCGGCTCGGTCTACCAATACTTTCCCAACAAGGAAGCCATTCTTCTGGACCTCGCCCGGCGCTGGCTGTCATCCTTTCCCGAGGTCATCGCGAGGCGCATCAAGGCCGCCCCGCCCACCAACCGCGAAGAGTTTCGGCGGGAAGTGCGCAAGCTCTTCGTCGATACCTCCAGGATATATCTCGAAAACGCCACCCTGATGCCGGTGATCGAGGCCATATCTGGCAATGCCGACCTCAGGCCGATCCAGGACGAATATGACGAGCAGATCATCGCCCTCTACGCCGCCTGGCTGCAGCATGTGAACCCGGCTCTTGAAGACAAGATCGCCAGCCGGCTGGGTGTGCTGATGATGGACGTCGGGCACGCCTGCCGGCTTGTCGGGCTGAAAAGAGACCGCAAGACATACGACCTCATCGAGGACGATGTGGAAAGAATGTGGCTCGCTTTGGTGAGCCCCTATCTCAACCTTGACTGACTTCGCACTTCGAGAGGAATTTCATGAAGACTGTCTATTCGCCGCTTCATGCTGGCCATGCCGGCCAGATGGAACTCGTCACCTCGGCCATCGTTCCGGGTTTCGAAAAGCCCTCGCGGGCCGAATTCATCAAGGCGCGGGTCGAAAGCGAGAAACTGGGGCCGATCGTCCTGCCGCTCGAGCATGATCTCGCCGCCGCCAAGCGCATCCACAAATCAGACTATATCGACTTCCTGCCGACGGTCTGGCCGCTATGGGTGGAAGCCGGCCTGACGGGCACGGCGATGCCCTTCACCTGGCCGACGCGCGGCCTGCGCGGCGACGTGCCGCCGAAGCGCGTCGACGCCCTGCTCGGCTACTATTCCTTCGACGCCGGTGCCACCTTCGTCGAAGGCACATGGGCCGCGATCAAATCGTCCTATGACGTGGCGCTGACCGCCGCCGGCCTGGTCAAGGACGGCGAGGCTTCCGCCTTCGCGCTCTGCCGTCCGCCCGGCCACCATGCCGGTGCCGGCTTCATGGGCGGCTATTGCTACATCAACAACGCCGCCGTCGCCGCGCAATGGTTCCGCGACCAGGGTGCCAAACGCATCTCGATCCTCGATGTTGACTACCACCACGGCAACGGCACCCAGGAGATCTTCTATGACCGTGCCGACGTCCAGGTGCTCAACCTGCATGGCGATCCCCTTGTCGAGTACCCGTTCTTCCTCGGCCATGCCGACGAACGCGGTGCCGGTGCCGGCGAAGGCTTCAACATCAATTATCCGATGCCCTTCGGCACCGATTGGGACGCCTGGAACGCCTCGCTCGAGAACGCTTGCGCCAAGCTTGCCGCTTATGCACCGGATATCGTCATCGTCTCGCTCGGTGTCGATACGTTCGAGAAAGACCCGATCAGCCAGTTCAAGCTGAAAACATCAGACTACCCAAAGATCGGCCGCCGCATCGCCAAGCTCGGCCTGCCGACGCTGTTCGTCATGGAAGGCGGCTATGCCGTCGAGGAGATCGGCGTCAACGCCGTCGGCGTGCTGACCGGTTTCGAGGATCGGTAAGAATGAGCGCCGAACGGCGGTAGCCGTTCGGCGTTCGACCTAGGTTGCCGCTCCGGTGTTCGGCACTGCAACCGGCGCAACTGCTTTGCGCGAGCGGCCGAAGTAGTAGACCGCCGCCGCCGCGATGACACCGGCCGCAAGGATACCCGCCGCCAGAACCGGCCGATACCAGAACCAGGCAATGGCGATCGTCGTCGTGCCGACCAGGATCGCCAGGAAGAAGGCGATGATGCCGGTTCCCATCCGCGCCATACTGCCGAGGAACGGGATGACGTCGAGGATCACGCCGATCGGGCTGAGGAACAGGCCAAAGCCGATCGTCAGCAACAAAAGGCCGGCGGCGCGCAGCAGCCAGGTGATCAGCGTGTTTGCGCTGACCGCCTCGGCGAACATCTTGTCGGCCGGGACAGTGCCGGCGTCGACCATCAGCAACGCATCGCCCGCCTCTGTCTGGTAGGGCTCGAACCGGCTGCCGGCCTGGCGCGCGACGATGCTGATCACGCCGAGCGGCGCCAGCTCATAGCCGATGCGGTAGTCGCCCAGCGTCGGCGTCGTCGTGTCCGCGCCGAGATAGATCTTGCCGTCAACGACGCTGAGCGGCCTGGCGCCTGTATAGGCGGCCTTGATCGCGGCTGACTGGTCGGCCGACAGCGAATAGTCCTTGTCGCCCTCGATGCGATCAAGCACCGGCTGATCAAGCGTGAAAGCGCCAAGCTTGCCCTCCGGAATCTGGAAGGTCCGGCTGTGGATCGCCATCGGCGGATTCTGGTGGCCGTCCGGCTTCTTGAAATCCGATGAGTCGATCTGGCTGTCGTCCCACACCTTCGAATAGCTGTAGGTGGTCACCGTCTCCTCGCCGCCGCCAAGCTTCTTCGTGGTCTCGGATTTGGACTCCTCTTTCCACTGATACATCTCGACGCCGCGCGACAACCGCAGCCCTTGCGCCGCAATGCCGAAATCCGGATCCGCGAGACCACTGTCCGCCGTCACCGGGCCGCTGACATGCACCAATTTGCCGTCATTGGCGGCATCGACGCTGTCAGCGCTGGCTGAAACCACGGCGCCGGCCCCTTCGGCCAGCGAGCGTGCCGTCTGCACCGCGCGGCCCTCGTTCCAGAACAGCCCGATCACCATCAGCACGACCAGAAGCAGGCCGAAGACGACCCCGCCGACCGCGCGCTTGATCCGCCCGAACCACGAGACGGATGTTACTTCCCGAAATGAATCGCTCATTGTTTCCCCCGAAACCACTAGTGCTAAAATTTGTGCGCGGCCGGCGGCCGCGCATTGAACCTATCAATCAGCGTGGATCTGCGTACCGCCCCATGCCGATGGCCGCCAATAAGGGCTACCCATCTCGCCCGGTCGGATCGAAGGGACGCCCCATCCCTGTCGATCAGCGAAAACTATCGGAATCGATCAGTCTTCGATACGGCAGCTTTGCAACAAGGTCCGGGTTTTTTTGTGCCGACGTTTCAGGTGCGTCAGGGCGGCAAAAACGGCTTGGAGTCCGCCTCTGAGTCGTACGTGAGTCCACCGGATTCGATTTTGTCAAATCGCGTTTGATGTCGGATTCAACTGCGGGTAGATTAGACCCGAATCAGCCGGTCCTCGGGGGGCGCGGCGACCACCCAAAGTCTCTTGTTCCGGAGCTTTTCCGGCACCAGACGCGGACGGCTTCGCGTTCCCCGAATGGATTCGGATCTGGTTGGCGCAGCCCTGCGCCACGCGTGTGTCTTCGTCAAAGTAATGCGTATTCGGGTTCGGCGGCTGGCTTCCAGCATCCGGACAGCAGAAACGATTCCGGCCAAAAGCAACAAGAATGAGCAGTCCCGCCGCGCTACTTCAATCCGACACATTGGGCTCGCGCCTGACGTCGCGCGGCGATCTCACCAGCTTTTTCATGCAACTGACCGCCGAGATCGGCGCCGACAGCTATATGCTGGTCGCGATCGTCCATGACCAGGACCGCAACGATGCGCGCATCGTCTCGTCCAACTGGATTTTCGACGCCATCGAGCTGACCGGCAAGCGGCTGATCGCCGGGCTTGCACAAGGCGCGCTCACCGTCGCGCCCGGCATCCGTCCGATCGCTCTGGTGGCATCCCAGGCGCCCGAGACTGACGGATTGATCACCGGTGAGGAAGCGCGCCTTCTCGACGTGCTTGGCCATGCCGAGATCTATTCGCTGCGCCTCAATGTCGGCCGCCAGCGCCTGTTCGCCCTGTTCTCCGCGGCGACCGCCGGAAGCATCGACCAGCCGGCGCTGATGAGGGCGCAGCTGAAATGCTGCTACGCGCTTTCGCATATCCCGCAATTGATTGCCGCCGCCGCCATGCAGGATCCGCTGTCGGATCGCGAGCGCGAATGCCTGTTCTGGGTCTCCGAGGGCAAGACCACCGACGAGGTCGCCGTTATCCTTGGCGTCTCCTCCAACACCGTCAACAGCTACATCACCCACGCCATCCAGAAGTTCGCGGCCAGCAACCGCGCGATGGCCATCGCCACGGCGATCAGGAGCGGCATCATTTGAAACACGCCGACATCAAGGAGGCTGCCGAAGCCCTTTTCAACGAGCAGCGCAATCCGTTCGGCGCCTTTTCGCTCGGCTCCGAAACCCATCACGCCGTCACCATTCCCGATGCCGTGCGACGCTGCCGCTGGATCGCTGTCGACATCAACGCCTCCGCCTTTGGCCTGTTCTTCGTCAGCCCCTCGCCCGAACGCGCACGGCTCGTCCCTTGCCTTGATTCCGACTACCCCGGCATTGCGGTGGCGACGAAATTCATTTCAGGCGCCAATGGCGAGGAGGTCGTGCGCCACACCCGCATCTCGACCGAACCGCGCTGGTGGACAGACGATGGCCTCGCCGCCATGGCGGAGATGTTCGGCAATCTCGCCTGGACCGAGCAGATGGCGCCGCTGGCGCCCGGCACCAGCGGCATCGCGTTTCCCGTCCACGCCGACCGTGGGCAGTGCGGCCTTGTCGTGTTCCTCGGATCGGAGATCACCTTGCCGCAGGACGCGCTCTACGAGATCCACGCCCGCTGCTTCTCGCTGTTCGCCGCCGTCGCCCGCATCCGCCCTGGCGATGCCGGCAGGACGCGCGCGATCTCCAAGCGCGAACTCGAATGCCTGAAACTGACCGCCAATGGCAACACCAGCGAGGAGATCGCCCGGCTGCTGAAACTGTCGGTGCACACCGCCAACCAGTATCTGACCCAGTCGACCCAAAAGCTCAACGCGGTCAACCGCAACCAGGCCGTTGCCAAGGCGCTGCGGCTTGGCCTGATCGAATAAGGCAACTATAGGATTGGCCGGCGGCCGTCGGAAGCGATCGATGTTCCGCGAAAGGCCAGCGGCTCGACCTTGCGGATACGCGCCTGTTCGATCACCGCCTCGAGCAGCGCCGTGTTGTGCTCCGGGTCTTCGCCCGGCTTCTCGAACGACACGTAGTTGACCACCACCGAAGCGCCGTTCTCGCTCAGCGTCAGTTGGAAATAGACGGTGACGCCAGGCGGCCTCAGCTCCAGATCGAGCACGATGCGCGGGTTGCCGCTCCAGTCGACATGCGCCTCGCCGCCATGGCCGAGCCGCAGCGTGCCTGGCAGGAAGAACAGCTCCACCGCTGAATCGACCAGATCCGACAGGCACGCGAAATGCTCCAGCCGGATGAAGGCGATATAGTCGGCGACATCGATCAGCCTCAGTTCCCCCACCACTTGCTCGATGGCGCTGGCAACGATGATCTCGCGGGATTTTGCGTGCGGTTGACGGTTCATGAAATCTGTCTGCGCTCAGCCTTTTTCGAGTAGACGATCCGCACCAGTTCGGCGACGGCCTGGTAGAATTGCGATGGGATCACACTATCGACCGAAACTTGCTTGTACATGGAGCGGGCGAGCGCCACATCCTCGAAGATCGGGATGTTGTTTTCGCGTGCGATCTCGCGGATTTTCAGCGCCACCAGATCCTGGCCCTTGGCCAACACCATTGGTGCCGAGTCCTCGTCGCGCACGTACTTGAGCGCGATCGAGAAGTGCGTCGGGTTGGCGATGATCAGCGTCGCGCGCGGCACCGCTGTCATCATCCGCTTGCGCGCCCGGTCACGCGCCAGCGAGCGCAGCCGCGACTTGACGATGGGGTCGCCTTCGGACTGTTTGAACTCGTCCTTGACCTCCTGCTTGCTCATGCGCAGATCCTGCTTCCAGTGGAAGCGCGACCAGACGATGTCGACCGCCGCGATCAGCCCCATGACGAAGACGATCGCCACCAGTATGTCGACGGCAATGCCGCGGATGACGAGTCCGAAAGCGACCGGATTGGTGATCATGCCGGCGAGCAGCTTGCGGTGATCTTCCGACAAAGTGAAGCTCAGCACGACGATGGCAAAGCCGACCTTACCGAGTGATTTCAGGAACTCGACCCAACCCTGAATGCCGAACAGCCTGTTCCAGCCCTTGGCGATCGAGATACGCGACAGTTGCGGCCGCACCCGCTCGCCGACGAATTGCGGCATGTTCTGGAACACCGAGGCGCCGATACCGGCGACAGTCAGCAGCACCATCAGGCTCAGGACGGCGCGACCCACTTCGAGGAGGACGATCTTGTAGAGCGCGATGACATCGGTCTCGGTGTCCATCGGCCAGGCTTCCGGCTTCTCCAGGAACATCGACAGGAACATGCCGAGATCGATGATCGCGTCCTTGGCGTAGAAAACGGTGAACACCAGTATGGCAACGAACGATGCAAGGAGCGCCGTTTCCCGCGAATGGGGCAGTTTGCCCTGTTCGACAGTGTCGCGGATCTTCTTTTCCGTCGCCTCTTCGGTTTTCGAATCCTTGTCGACCGCGTCAGCCATGGCGCGGCTTTAGGCGGCGTCTTGGGTCGACGGAAGTTCGAAGGCGCCTTCGCGCGACAGCCGGATCGTCGTCGTCACGATCGTCTTGCGTGCTGCTGTGATATCGGCGAGAGGAATCCCTTCCGAACCTTGTCCGAGTTCGGCTTCGATCATGCGCCGCGACCGCGCGCCGATCGCCGACAGCACGGATTCGGCAAGTCCCGCTTGCGCGCCGCGCAGGGCCAGCGTGACCAGTTCGGTCGACAGTCCGTCGAACAGCAGCACCCGTGCCTTCTGGGTGAGCAGCGGCAGGTCGTCGAAGGCAAACAGGCGGGCCCGCACACCATCGAGGTCGGGCGTGCCGGCAGCCTCCAGATCCTGCATGACCTCCTCGAGCAGCGGCTTGTCCAGTTCGTTGAGAACGCTGGCGACACGCGCCTGCCCTGCAGAAGTATCTTTGGTCGAGGTTTCCGCCAGCACGCTGGTGCGCAGCCGGTTTTCGACGATTTTGCTGGCGGTGTCCGGAACATTGGCCATCGTCACCATGCGCTTGATGATTTCGCCACGCATCGGCTTGGTCAGTGTCAGCAGCACGCTCGCCGCAACCTGCGGCGCCAGCTTGGACAGCACCATGGCCGCGGTCTGCGGATGCTCGCCGGCCAGGAAGGCGCCAAGCCGCGCCGGTTCGAGCTTTTCGAGCTCTGGCCAGATCGGCGGCGGGCCTTCCGGGGCGACCTCGAATCTCTTGTCGCCCATGATCGCGCTCATCTCTTCGGGCGACAGCGACTCATTGAGGATGGTGTCCATCCTATCGGCGGAATCGAGCAATCCCGCCCCTTCGGTGAACTCGGCCTCGAACTCGGCCACGATTCGCTCGAGATCGCTTTGCGGAATCGTCCGCAGCAGGCGGGCGCCCTCGATCAGCGCCTTCAGTTCTTCCTGCTTGAAGAATTTCAACAGGCGGCTGGCCGATGGCTTGCCCATCGCCACCAGAATGGCGGCTGCTTTCTGCGCGCGGGTCAAGGTAACCGGCGTCGTCATGCCACTCGCCTCTGCTGCCACCGGCAAGCTCCGCAATCCATATCTAGGCGCCCTTCGTGCCGGCAATGATCTCGGTCAGCCTGATGCCGAAGCGCGACGGATCGCTCTCCAGCACGGTGATCTCGCCGCGCGCGATCTTGCGGCCGTTGACCACGACGTCGACGGGTTCGCCGATACGGCGATTGAGTGCCACCGTCGACCCCTTCTGCAGCGCCATCAGATCGGAGACCGGCATCTCGGTGCTGCCGAGGATGATCTGGACATCGACGGGGATGTTCATGATGACGCTCGAATTGGCGCCGGAAGCGGCCCTGAACGCCGCGTCTGGGCGTTGTTCCTCTTCGTGCAGGACCCCGCGCAACTCTTCGATGGCACGATCGAGCTGCTCGTCCGGCTGGTCGAGGTCGGCTTCCACCTTGGTCTTGGCCATCAAATCGTCTCCAAATGTCAGGCGCGGCCGGCAGAAGCCGGCATCAGCGCTTCGATAAAGTCCTGCCCTGCATCGTAGGGATGCTTGATTCGGACGGTGTAATTCTGTCCCAGTTTGCCGAACTCGCACACGAACAGCGTCTTGCCGTGGGCACTGAGACGCGCCTGGGATTGCGCCGTTTCCTCGAATTCGATGACTTGGCCGACGTCGAAGTTGGCGAGGTCGCCGAGCGTCAGCCGGGCCAGCGGCATGGTGGCTTCGAGCGCTACCGTTGAGCGCATAACCTCTTCCGAAAAGCGCGCGCGCCAGCTGGCGTTTTGATCCTTCTCGCTGACGGCGGCAACGCTGTCCCGACCGGCCAGCACGATGCGCTGCGGCATCGTCACGGTGATGCTGCCGCTGTCGGCCGGCGTCGAGATGCCGAGGACGATGCGCAGTGCGGCGCCGTCGCGCAGCACGTGTCGCTTGGCCTCCATGCCAGACATCGCCCGCGGCGCCGGAAGCCGTAGCTCAAGCGAGCGCCGACCAGATCCGTTCAGCGCCTGCGCGACTTGCTGAAACACCATCGTCGAGACGTCGGTCTCGATCGGCGACAGATCACGCTCGATCGGCGACACCGGCATATCCGGGTCACCCCCAAACAGCGTCGAGACCATGATGGCGATCGCGGCGCCATCGATGACGAGGGTCACTGCATCGGAAGACGCTGGCGAGGCAACGACGGTCATCGCGAAATTCTCACCGGCGCGGGAACGCGCCTCGGGTACGCGGCTGATCTCGATCGCTTTGAGATCGACAATGACCGGAACGCCAAGTTCGCCAGTCAGGCTTTTCTGCAGCAGCGGCACAGCGCGCTCGGCCATGGCGCGGCCTGCATCGATGACCTGCGCGGCCTCGCCGCTGTCGCCGACGAGGCGCTCGATGATCAGCGAACGCGCTTCCGATGGGCTGCCTGGACTGGTCATGACAGTGGTGGGACCATTCTGTCGCGCATCGTTCAGGCGGCCTTCTTTTCGACGGCGCCGGTGTTCATCGTGCTCTGCTCGACGGCGTCGATCGTCGGCCGTTCATACGACGATATGGTCTTGCGGCCGAACTCGATCGCCACCTGCGGCAGCGCACCGTTCATGTAGGCCAGCAGCGTCTGCTTGACGATGATGTAGAGGCGATTCTTCTTCTCACGCACCGTCTTGATCTTGGTGGCGACAGGCCCGACCACCGAATAGGACAGGAAGATGCCGAGGAACGTTCCGACAAGTGCGGCACCAATCAGACCGCCGAGGATTTCCGGCGACTGGTCGAGCGCGCCCATCGCCTTGACCACGCCGAGCACGGCGGCGACGATGCCGAGCGCCGGCAAGCCATCGCCCACCGCCACCAGCGCGTGATAGGCCTTCATCTTGTCGGACTTGATGGTCTGGATTTCTTCGTCCATCAGCGCCTCGATCTCGTGCGAGCGGGCGTTGCCGATGATGATGATGCGGCAGTAGTCGCAGATAAAATGTGTCAGGTCATGGTTATGCAGCACAGTCGGAAACGCTTGGAAAATCGCCGACTCTTCCGGATTGTCGATATGCGCCTCGACCTCGCTGCGGGATTTCGACCGCAACTCGCGCATCAGTGAGTGCAGCACGCCGAGCGTTTCGAGATAGTCCTGCTCCTTCGGCACCGCCTGCCTGAAGGCTTCGAGAATGCCCTTGCCGGTGTCCTTGACCGTCTTCATCGGATTGGCGACGAGAAAGGTGCCAAAAGCCGCGCCACAGATGATCACGGCCTCCCATGGCTGTATCAGCACGCGAAGATGACCGCCCATGGCCATGAAGCCGCCAAGGACGCAGCCGAGCGTCACCACCAGTCCAATCAGAATGCCCACGACAGGTCCTTCCGCATTTCACATCGCGAGCAAGGGATAGCCCCCGTGCCTTGTGTGAGGCTTGAATCGAAGCCACTGGATCCGATTCAGTTTCGCGCAAGGAAGTAGGGGTATTGTCCCGACATAGCTTCGGCCGGAGGCACGTCTTTTGCTTAACACCTTTACCAGCTACCAGCTCATCACCAAGGACATTTCAAAGTCGCTCGACAGGATCGAGCAGCAGCCTGTGGTTGATCGCGACACCAAATATTATCTCGCCAACATCACCAAGGTGAAATCGATCGACGATTTCGTCAAGAATGACCGTTTGTTCAAATATGCCATGAAGGCCTACGGGCTCGAGGACATGGCCTACGCCAAGGCCTTCATGGTCAAGGCACTGAAGGAAGGCGTCTCCGATCCCGACAGCTTCGCCAACAAGCTGACCGACAAGCGCTACGCCGATTTCGTCAGCGCCTTCAATTTCGCCGCCAACGGTGCCGATACGACCACCTACAACAAGACGCAGCAGATGGTGACCAAGAACTACGCCATCCAGGCGAAAATCGCCGGCCTCGATCCGAATTCGGACTATGTGAAAGGCGAGACGACATACTATCTCGCCAACATTACCAAGGTGAAGTCGATCGACGATCTGATGTCGAACAATCGGCTCTACACATACGCGCTGGCGTCATTCGGTCTCGATTCGGCGACGGAGGACAAGGCCCTCATCAAGCGGGTTCTGCAAAGTGGCGTCCGCGATCCTGGCAGCGTCGCCAACAAGATGACGGACAAAACTTACGCCGCACTTGCCTCCGCCTTCAACTTCGAACAATACGGCGAAGCGGCCACCACCATCAATCCGGCACAGCAGCCTACCGTCGACAAATACATGCGCCAGACCCTCGAAGAGGACGCCGGCAAGACCAACCAGGGCGTGCGGCTGGCGTTGTATTTCGACCGCAAGGCATCGGCTATCACCAGCTGGTACGACGTGCTGGCCGACACCGCGCTGGCCACCGTCGTGCGCACCGTGCTCGGGCTGCCCGATTCCTTCGCCACTGCCGATGTCGACAAGCAGGCGCAGCTGTTCGAGCAGAAACTCGACATCTCGGATTTCTCCGACCCCGAGAAGCTCGGCAAGTTCCTGACGCGCTTCACCAGCATGTACGAGATCAACAACCCGACCTCATCGGCCGTGACCTCGGTCAGCGTGCTCTTCGCGCAGCCGATCACGGTCGGCATCTCCACCGACCTGATGATGGCCATGCAGAAACTGAGGTTCTGAGAACATCATGCGGGATAGCCTCTACGTCGCCCTTTCCTCGCAGATCGCGCTCGAGCGCCGCCTCGACACGATCGCCGACAACGTTGCCAACGCCTCGACGATCGGCTTTCGCGCCACCGGCGTGAAGTTCGAGGACGTCGTCTCCGGCACCGGGCAGAAATCGGTGTCCTTCGCGTCCTCCGGCAAGACCTATCTTTCCGGCGCCCACGGTGCTTTGAGCGAGACCGGAAATCCCTTCGATTTCGCCATCCAGGGCGATGCCTGGTTCGCCATAGAGACGCCGGTCGGCACCGTCATGACCCGTGACGGGCGCTTTTCGATGAACGAGAACGGCGAGCTGATGTCGATCGAGGGTCACCCGGTGCTCGACGCCGGCGGCTCGCCGATCCAACTCGACCCCCGCAACGGTCCGCCCAAGGCCGGGGCCGACGGTTCGCTGCGCCAGAACGATCAGCTTGTCGGCTCCATCGGCCTCTACAATTTCGATCCAGGCGAGAATTTCGTCCGCTACGGCAATTCCGGCATCGTTCCGGCGCGTACGCCCGAGCCTGTCACCGATCGCTCCAATATTGGTGTCGCCCAGGGATTTCTCGAAGAATCCAACGTCAATCCGGTGCTGGAGATCACCCGGCTGATCATGGTCCAGCGCGCCTTCGAGAACACCGCCGCACTGATGCGGCAGACCGACTCCTCCACCGACGAGGCGATCAAGACGCTCGGCTCGAAATAGCCCATGTCGCTCGGCCAGCCATCCATCCGCGCTCTCGAAAAACAGCTCCAGCCGGGGCCGGAAGACCGGCTTGCCGCGTTGGAGCGCATATGGCGGCGTTTCGCCGACGCCGAGGCGCTGCTCAAGCGCGGCGGCCGCGTCACCGAAGTCACGCCCACGCACTACAAGGTGCACGGCCTTTCCGACTTCGCCAGGCTGGGCGACATCGTCGAGCAGCGCGGCCATGGCGGCACGCGCCGCGGCGAGATCGTCAAGATCAGCCGCGACGAGGTTGTAGTAGCCCCCTTCGAACGCAGTGCCGATGCCGGCATCGGCGATGCCGTGTTCCGCCGCGGTCCGCTTGCGGTGGCGCCGCATGCCTCGTGGCGCGGCCGCACCATCGACGCGCTCACCAGGGCGATCGATGGCGGCATGCCGCTCGTCAGGGGTGACGATGCATCGAGCGGCGCCCAGAAGACACCCGGCGCCATGTCGCGGCAGCGTGTCGGCACCGCCTTCATGACCGGCGTCAAGGTCATCGACATCTTCACGCCGCTCTGCTTCGGCCAGCGCCTGGGCGTCTTCGCCGGTTCTGGCGTCGGCAAGTCGACGCTGCTCGCCATGCTTGCCGGCGCCGACGCATTCGACACCGTCGTCGTGGCGCTCATCGGCGAGCGCGGCCGCGAAGTCCGCGAGTTCCTGGAGGACACGATCGGCGACAGCATGGCCAAGACTGTCGCCGTCGTCGCCACCAGCGACGAGAGCGCCATGATGCGCCGGCGCGCGCCGGACACCGCTATGCGCGTCGCCGAGCATTTTCGCGACCAGGGCCATCGCGTGCTCCTGGTGCTGGACTCTATCACCCGCTTCGCCCACGCGTTGCGCGAGGTGGCGACGGGAACCGGCGAGCCGCCGATCGCCCGCGGCTATCCGGCTTCGGTGTTCACCGAACTGCCCAAGCTGCTTGAACGCGCCGGACCAGGCACCGAAGGCAAAGGATCAATCACAGCCATTATTTCCGTGCTGGTCGACGGCGACGACCACAACGACCCCGTCGCCGACTCCGTGCGCGGCATCCTCGACGGTCACGTCGTGCTCGATCGTAGCATCGCCGAACAGGGCCGCTACCCGCCGGTCAATCCGCTGTCGTCCATATCGCGGCTGGCCGGCAAGGCCTGGAGCACCGAACAGCGCGCGCTGGTGACAAGGCTGAAGTCGATGATCTCGCGCTTCGAGGACACGCGCGATATCCGCCTGCTGGGTGCCTATCAGGGCGGTGTCGACGCCGAACTCGATATTGCCGTGCGCCAGGTGCCGCTGATCTACGAAGCGCTGACGCAATCGCCGAAGGACCGCCCGTCAGCCGATCCGTTCTCCGACCTCGCCCGCCACCTCAAGAGCAAGTTGAACGCCGATGCCGGAGACTGAACGCCAGTACACCGAGCGCGTCCTGCGCGACATGATCGCCGAAGCCAAGGCCGCCCAGGAGACCGAGGCCAGCCGCGACTCGGCCATCAACGACCTGTTTTCGCCGCGGAAATGGCAGCAGTCTTCCGGGCACGAATGGCCGCAGCCGCCAAAGGCGCAGTTTCCCAGGCTGAAGAAAAAGTCCGACCGACGCAGCGATGTCGTCATTGCAGCGCTCGGCATCACGCTCGGGCTGATCTGCGCCCTGTTTCCCTGGTACATCTTCTTCAACCAGGAACAGTTTGGCGTCCAGGCAATGAAGTTCGGCGGCTCCGGAACCAATTCGGGACGGGCGGGCGGCGGTGTGGTCGCCCAACGCAGTGCGCCGCTGACGGCGAAGGACGTTCCCGCGGCCAATCTCGATCTGCTCGCCACGGGAGCGGTGCAGGACAATGCCGATCCCGCGTCGGCACCCGACGATCAACCCTTTCCGGCCGACGCCGCGAAATTTCGCATGGTCCATGTCGCCAATGGCCGCGCGATGATCGAGGACGATGCCGGCCTCTGGATCGTCCAGCGCGGCTCGATACTGCCAGATTCCAGCCTGGTGTCTTCCATCGAGCAGCGCAAAGGCAAATGGGTCATGGTCACCAGCACCGACCAGGTGATCGAGCTTTCGCGATAACAGCCCTCCGGCCTCTGGTCGTTCGCAAGGCCCGCGCAAGACTCGCGGCCTAGTCTCTGAGTACCTGCTCGGAGATTCCCATGGAGCCCGTTTCCCTTTTCGACCTCGCCGCCAAGCAAGCCCAGTGGCTGGCCGTGCGCCAGTCCGCCGTCGCCGGCAACATCGCCAATGCCAACACGCCGGGCTACACGGCAAACGACGTCGAGCCGTTCGAAAAGGTGCTCGACCGTACCGCTGTGTCGCTGCAGGCCACGCAGGCCGGCCATCTCGGCAACGCCGCGACCAATGCCGGCTTCACCATCAAGCCGCAGGAAGATGACGGCGTCGTCATGCCGTCCAAGAACTCGGTCGTGCTGGAAGACCAATTGCTGAAGGCCGGCGAGGTACGCCGCTCCTTCGAGCTTAACACGGCGATCGTCAAGGCGTTCCATTCGATGATGATGATGGCGGTTAAGAGCTGACCATGGACGCGCTCACCGCAGCCCTCAAAGTCGCAGCATCCGGCCTCGGCGCCCAATCGGAGCGCCTGCGCGTCGTTTCCGAAAACCTCGCCAACGCCCAGTCGACCGGCACCGCGCCCGGCTCCGACCCCTATCGTCGCAAGACCATCAGCTTCGTCTCCGAACTCGACCGGACCTCCGGCAGCTCGACGGTTGCAGTGAACTCGATCGACCGTGATCCAGGCGACTTTCCGGTCGAGTTCCAGCCCGGCAACGAGGCCGCCGACGAGAAGGGCTACGTCAAGATGCCCAACGTCAACGTGCTGATCGAAATGGCCGACATGACCGAGGCCAACCGCTCCTACGAGGCCAACCTTCAGGTCGTCAAGCAGGCGCGCGACCTGATTTCCATGACCATCGACCTGATGAGGAACCAGTAATGATCAGCGGTATCGGAGCCCTTCAGTTCAAGTCGTCGATCGGCGGTGACGACGCGGTGACAAGCCTGCTGCAGGGCGGCGCGACGGCCGGTGGTAATGTCGGCACCTCCTTCGCCGAGGCGCTGAGCCAGGCGGCCTCCAAGACCGTCAGCACGCTGCAGAATGCCGAGCAGGTGTCGATGCAGGCGCTCAGGGGCGACGCCGACACCCGTCAGGTGGTCGACGCCGTGATGAGCGCGCAGCAGGCGCTTCAGACCGCCGTCGCCATCCGCGACAAGGTGGTTTCCGCCTATCTCGAAGTCAGTCGAATGGGCATCTGAGGAATCCCGCCATGAAAGCACTCGCCATCGCCGCCACCGGCATGAATGCCCAGCAGACAAATCTGGAAGTCATCGCCAACAACATCGCCAACATCAACACCACCGGCTACAAGCGCGCCCGTGCCGAATTTTCCGACCTGCTCTATCAGGTCGATCGCACGCAGGGTGTGCCCAACCGCTCCAACGCCTCGCTGGTGCCGGAGGGCGTCTCGATCGGCCTCGGCGTCAAGACGACGGCCGTGCGCAACGTGCACACGCAGGGCGAACTGACCAGCACCGGCAACAGTTTCGACCTGGCGCTGACCGGCAGGGGCTGGTTCCAGATCGAGGGTGCAGACGGCGGCACGCTCTACAGCCGCGCCGGCGCGCTCAACACCAACGCCACCGGCCAGCTGGTGACGGTCGATGGCGCTGCCGTCATTCCGGCCATCAACGTCCCCGTCGATGCCGTCGAGGTCATCGTCAACAAGACGGGGCAGGTCTTCGCCCGCATCGACGGCCAGACCGACCTGCAGAACCTTGGCCAGCTTCAGATCGCCAACTTCGCCAACGAGGCAGGCTTGGCGCCGCTCGGCGACAATTTGTTCCAGGAAACCACGGCTTCGGGGCCGGCGAATGTCGGTGTCCCGGGCGACCCCGGCTTCGCCACCATCCAGCAGGGCTATCTCGAAGCCTCCAACGTCGACCCGGTCAAGGAAATCACCGAGTTGATCTCGGCGCAGCGCGCCTATGAGATGAACTCCAAGGTCATCCAGGCCGCCGACGATATGGCCTCCGTCGTCTCCAAGAACATCCGGTAACGCATGATGTCGACGCCCGGCCTCCTGTCCGCATTTCGCCGCACCGCGCTCGTCCTTGCGCTGGTGACCGGCGGCATGCCGGCCTTTGCCCAGGAATCGACAAACCAATCGACAAGCCAATCGGCCACTCAGATCGCCAGCAATCAACCTGTCGGCGAGGTGGTGCTGATTCCCAACCGGGTCATCTATCCCGGCGAGACCATCGGGCTCACAGCCCTGAAACAGGTGACCCTCATCGCCGGCAAGCACAAGCCGGACGCGGTCGTCACACGGGCCGAGGATCTCGACGGCAAGATCGCCAAGCGCACGCTGCTGCCCGGCCGCTACATCCCTTCCACCGCCATCCGCGAAGCCTGGCTGGTCGAACAGGGTGCGTCCGTGCAGGTCTTCTTCATCGCCGGCGGACTGACGATCTCGGCAACCGCCGTGACGTTGCAGCCAGGTGCCGCGGGCGACCTCGTCAAGGTTCGCAACATCGACAGCGGCAAGATCCTGTCCGGCACGGTGATGGCGGACGGAACCATCCAGGTCAGCGCTTCATGATGCGCGGCCTTGCCCTGATATTGGCCGCCGTGATTGGCCTGCAGCCGGCGCTGGCCGACGGCCTGACGCCGAAGGCCAAGCGCGAGCTCGCCGCCAAGAATGGCGGCGTCTACGACGATCCCGAATATGATCCGGCCGCCACCAGCCGCATGTTCCGGGTTTCGTCCGGGCCGAGTTCGCTGCCGCCGGGCCAGGTCGCGTCGCGCATCAAGGACATCGCCCAGCTGCAGAGTTCGCGCGACAACCAGTTGGTCGGCTACGGCCTGGTCATCGGCCTTGCCGGTTCGGGCGATAGTCTGCGCAACTCGCCGTTCACCGAACAGTCGATCCGCGCCATGCTCGAAAATCTCGGCATAGCCACCGAAGGCGGTCGCGCGCGCGCCAAGAACGTCGCCGCCGTCATCGTCACCGCCAACATGCCGCCCTACGTGCAGTCGGGCGCCCGCATCGACATCGACGTCTCCTCGATGGGCGACGCGACCTCGCTTTCCGGCGGCACGCTGATCATGACGCCTTTGAAAGCGGCGGACGGCGAAATTTATGCCGTCGGTCAGGGCTCGGTCATCGTGTCCGGCTTCACCGCCAAGGGCCAGGCCGAGCAGTTGACGCAAGGCGTGCCGACCTCCGGCCGCGTGCCGAATGGCGCCATCGTCGAGCGAGCTGTCCAGGCCGAGTTCGACGACCAGGCGACACTGACGCTGCAACTGCGCAATCCCGATTTCTCGACCGCGATCCGCATTGCCGACGCCATCAACGACTACACCAGCCAGCGCTTCGGCATGCGGGTGGCGGCCGAGCGCGATTCGCGCACCGTGCAGATCAGAAGGCCAAAGGGTGTTTCGGCGGCTCGCTTCTATGCCGAGATCGAGAACCTGGTGGTCGAATCCGACACGCCGGCCCGTGTCGTCATCGACGAGCGCACCGGCACCATCGTCATCGGCAACGACGTCAAGATCTCGCGGGTCGCCATCAGCCACGGCACGCTCACCGTGCGCATCACCGAAGCACCACGCGTTGTCCAGCCCGAGCCCTTCTCCAAGGGCGAGACCGCCGTCGAACCGTTCACCGCCATCGAAGCCAGCCGGCCCGATGCCAGCGTCGCCGTGCTTGACGGACCCGATCTCCAGACCCTCGTTTCCGGCCTCAACCGTCTCGGCGTCAAGCCGGACGGCATCATTGCCATTCTGCAGGGGATCAAATCGGCCGGCGCCCTGCAGGCCGACCTGGTTCTGCAATAGGCGATGCCGATGACGCGCTCCTTCTCACGCCATGAAAGACATCGCCCCGGCGCGATTCTGCTCGCGACCGCCGTTCTCGCGGCTCTGCTCTTTGCCGACGATGCCGCACGCGGCGAGGAAACGGTCCGCCAGGTCTTGCCGGGAGCACCGGTCGCGGCGACGCCGCAGCAATTGACGCGGGAAAAGGCACCCGACCAAAGCGAGATCGAGCGCTTCTGCTCCAACATCGCCGACGCCGCCCGCGACCGCCGCTATGTCTTGCAGGCTGAGGAACTGAAGCAACTCCAGGCCGGCATTGACGAGCGCATGAAAGCCTTGGATGCAAAGAAAGCTGAATACGAGACCTGGCTGAAACGGCGCGAGGTTTTCCTGGCCCGGGCGGAAGACGGCGTCGTCCAGATCTATGCCGGCATGAAACCCGACGCCGCTGCCGAGCGGCTGGCCATCGTCAACGCCGATCTGGCGGCGGCCATATTGATGAAGCTCGATTCACGCAAGGCGAGCGTCATCCTCAACGAAATGGACCAGAAGGCTGCGGCGACGCTCACCGGCATCATGGCCAGCGCAGCCCGAAGGGTAGATCCGTCATGATCCGCAAAATGCTCGTCCTGTGCGCGGTCGCCATGCTGTCCGGTTGCGGAACCAACCTGAAGGAAGTCGGCAGGGAGCCGGCTTTGTCGCCGGTCGGCTCCGGCATCGACGACGCCAGCTCCGGCTCCCTCTATCGCTATCCGGAAACGCCGCCGGCGCCGCCCAGGAAATTCTCGTTGTGGGATGACCGCCAGAGCCGGTTGTTCACCGACCCGCGGGCGCTGTCCCAAGGCGACATCCTGACCGTCAAGATCAAGATCAATGACCGGGCCAACTTCAAGAACCAGAACGACAGGAGCCGCACCGCCAACCGCAAGCTCGGTTTCGACATCAGCGCGCAATGGGACAAGGTTGGCAGCACCGCCGGCAAGGGTGCTGGCTCTCTCAACTCCACCACGGACACAACGGCCGATGGCGAGATCAAGCGATCGGAAACCCTGGAACTCAATGTCGCCGCCATCGTCATCGATGTCCTGCCGAACGGCAACTTGATGATCAAGGGGTCGCAGGAAGTGCGCGTCAACGCCGAGCTCAGGGTGCTGACACTCGCCGGCATCGTGCGGCCGGCCGATATCGGCGCCGAGAACACCATTCCCTACGAACGCATCGCCGAAGCCCGCATCTCCTACGGCGGACGCGGCCGCATCACCGAGGTCCAGCAACCTGCCTACGGCCAGCAGATTCTCGACCAGGTTCTTCCGTTCTAGGATTGGGGAACACGGCACCGTGGCAAATGTCGAACAGGTTCAGTCGCGCAAGGGTCCTTCGCTCGCCATCCAGGCTGGCATGCTGCTGGTTGTGACGGCGGCCGCCATCGGCATGGGCTGGATGTCCGGCGGGTACCTCAAGGGCGTCGGCGCACCGCCGACGGTGCCGGTCGCGCCCGAGAACCAAGGCAAGACCGAGCAGCAGGCTGCGGCCGAGCAGCCAGGCGTGGGACCGACGCTCGTCGTACTGGCGCCGATCACCACCAACATCGCCTCGCCTGCCGATACCTGGATCAGAATGGAGGTGTCCGTCGTCTATGACGGGCCGCAGCCACAGGCAATGTCGGACGACATCCACCAGGATCTTCTGGCCCTGGTGCGCACCTTGAAGATGCATCAGATCGAGGGCGCCAGCGGCTACCAGCACCTGAAGGCCGATCTCGAGGAACGCGCCTCGATCCGCAGCCAGGGTCACGCCAAACAGGTTCTCATCAGGACATTGCTGCTCGAATGAGAAAGTTCCTTCTCGCCACGGCGATGATCGCCGCCGCCACATCCGTCGCGACGGCCCAGCAGCTCGATCTAGGCGGCATCGGCAAGGCTGATGGCACCACCGTCGGCTACATCATCCAGATGTTCGGCCTGCTGACCGTGCTGTCGGTGGCGCCGGGCCTGCTGATCATGGTGACGAGCTTCACTCGCTTCGTCATCGCCTTCTCGATCCTGCGCGCTGGCATCGGCTTGCAGTCGACGCCGGCAAACCTCATTTTGATTTCACTGTCGCTGTTCATGACCTTTTATGTCATGGCGCCGACCTTCGATCAGGCCTGGAACACCGGCGTCAAGCCGCTGATGGACAACCAGATCACCCAGACCGAAGCCTTCGACAAGATTTCGGATCCGTTCCGCACCTTCATGCTGCGCAATGTGCGCGACAAGGACTTCGACCTCTTCGCCGATCTCGCCCGCGAGCGCGGCCAGACCGTTTCGCGCGACACTGTCGACCTGCGTGTCCTGGTGCCCGCCTTCATGATCTCTGAGATCCGGCGCGGCTTCGAGATCGGCTTCCTGATCGTGCTGCCATTCCTGGTCATCGACCTGATCGTCGCCACCATCACCATGGCGATGGGCATGATGATGCTGCCGCCGACGGTGGTGTCGCTGCCGTTCAAGATCCTGTTCTTCGTCCTGATCGACGGCTGGAATCTGCTTGTCGGCAGCCTGGTGCGCTCGTTCAACTGACCGCCGGCAACGTATCCCTGGCAACTGGTCGCTGCCTCGCTGGTCAGGCGCGGAATTTCAAGCAATATATTTTCGATTAACCGTCCGGTTTATCCCTTTGGTAGGGACTTGCCCGCATATTCGCTCGCAGATGGCGGGTGATCGATTTCAGAGATCATGGGCATGATGCCGCACCGTCATACCGGGAAGCCCGGTATGTAAAAAGAACACCTGTAAAATCAAGGTACGAGTAGCCATGTCCAGCATCATGACGAACACCGCCGCGTTGACGGCGCTGCAGAGCCTGAACTCCACCAACAAGAATCTCGAAGCCACCCAGTCCCGCATCTCGACCGGCTACAAGGTCTCGCAGGCTTCCGACAACGCCGCCTACTGGTCGATCGCCACCACGATGCGTTCCGACAACCAGGCTATGTCCACCGTTTCGGACGCGCTCGGCCTCGGCGCCTCGAAGGTCGACACCGCCTACACCGGCATGGACAGCGCGATCACCACCATCAACGCGATCCAGCAGAAGCTGACCGGCTCCTACGGTCAGACCGACGCCGCCAAGGAAAAGACCCAGGTCGAAATCGCCGCTCTTCAGAAGCAGTTGAAGGCCTACGCCGACGGCGCCACTTTCTCCGGCACCAACATGCTGTCGGTGTCCACGGCTTCGGGCACGGCGGCAGACATCAAGATCGTTTCGGCCTTCAACCGCAGCGCCACCGGTGCGGTTTCGATCTCGACAATCGACGTCAACGTGGAAAGCATCAAGCTCTATGATGCCGGCGCCGCGCCGACCGCCAAGGGCATCCTCGACACGGCCCGCCTCGGCACCACCGGCGCTGCCGTCGCCACCGCCTCGGCCCCGACGTTGGGTGCTGCCGCGGCGGCCACTGACACCTATTCGGTCGCCGGCCTGGCCATCTCCGTGGGCGGCGTTGCCGCCAGCGACACCCAGATCCAGCAGATGATGAACGTCGTCGATGCCGCACTCAAGGATATGACGAACGCCGCCACCAAGCTCGGCGCCGCCAAGAGCTCGATCGACCTGCAGAAGACCTTCACCTCGAGCCTGATGGACTCCATCGATCGCGGTATCGGCCAGCTCGTCGATGCCGACATGAACAAGGAATCGACCCGTCTGCAGGCGCTGCAGGTCCAGCAGCAGCTCGGCATCCAGGCGCTGTCGATCGCCAACGGTTCCTCGCAGTCGATCCTGTCGCTCTTCCGCGGCTAATCGCTTCCGCTCAACCACAGTTCGCACTAAAAATCGGGCCGCGCCAAAAGCGCGGCCCGATTTGCGTTTGCTCCAGCCTCGCGCAATCCTCGTTCCTTAACTCTCAAAAGCCAGCTTTTAACAGGCTGTTAACCATGCCGCGCTAGTTATGGTTAACCAATAGCTTACGACAGTTGGCGAATCGGCCTCTCGGCAGAATGCCACCCGTTGAACAGGCCTATCCGGCATGTCTGAGCATGTCGGCTTTTGAGAAGGAGCGACTTTCTTGGCGAGCATCATGACCAACGCTTCGGCGTTAACCGCACTTCAAAGCCTCAGCGCCACCAACAAATCGCTCGAGCAGACGCAGGCCCGCATATCGACCGGCTACCGGGTCTCGCAGGCCTCGGACAACGCCGCCTATTGGTCGATCGCCACCACGATGCGCTCGGACAACCAGGCCCTGTCGACGGTGCAGGATGCACTCGGCCTCGGCGCCTCGAAAGTCGATACCGCCTATACCGGCATGAACAATGTGCTGACGACGATCGGCCAGATCAAGACCAAGGTGCTGTCCATGGTCGGTCAAACGGATGCCGCCAAGGCAAAAACCCAGACCGAGATCAAGGCGCTTCAGGCGCAGATGAAGTCATTTGCCGATGCGGCGACCTTCTCGGGCTCGAATTTCCTCGCGGTGACCTCCAAGCAGGTCGCCGCCGCCAACGATGGCGTCCAGGCCGACTCCCAAATCGTGTCCTCGTTCAATCGCTCCTCATCCGGCGCCATCTCGATCGGAACGATCAATATCGATGTCGAGGGCACCAAGCTTTTCGACTACGGCTTGGCCACCGACGTCAAGAACCAAGGCACCCTCGATCGCCAGACCTCCATTTATGCCACGGGAGCCGCCCAGACCCTCTATGACACCGCCTATACGGCCTCGATCGCGGGCGGAGGAACGGACATCGCCGCAAACGCCGCCGGCCAGACGGCGGCGGGAGCAGTCGCCAAGGTCGACAATATTTCCGCCTACAACCTCGACATCACGGCGGCCGGCGTAACCGACGACATCATCACGCAGATGGTGACCAGGATCGACAAGGTCATGGCTCAGTTGACCGATTCCGCCACCATCCTCGGTTCGGCCAAGAGCAGCATCGACCTGCAGAAGACCTTCACCCAGAGCTTGATCGATTCCATCGACCGCGGCGTCGGCCAGCTCGTCGATGCCGACATGAACAAGGAATCGACCCGCCTCCAGGCCCTGCAGGTTCAGCAACAGCTCGGCATCCAGGCGCTGTCGATCGCCAACAGCGCCTCGCAGTCGATCCTGTCGCTGTTCAAGAGCTGATCGCGGGCGCCATCGGCGCGATCCCTGCTCGATTGACGGGCCGCGCCGCAAGCGCGGCCCGCTTTCATTTTCGCACAAGCTTCGAGGACTACTGTTCCGGCGGACAATCATGCTGGGAGTCGTTGAACCGTGCCGGAACAGATCCAGAGCATCATCTCGAATCTCCGCGGGTTTGGCGTGAAGCGCCTTGCCATGCTGGCGGGCATCGCCGTTCTGGTGATGGGCGTCATCGGCATCGCCTCGGTCTATCTCAACCGCCCCGCCTACGACACGCTCTATGTCGGGCTCGACCGCGCCGACGTGAATCAGATCGGGCTGGTGCTGGGCGAAGCCGGCATCGGCTTCGACGTTGGCGCCGACGGGACCTCCGTGCTGGTGCCGGCGGGCACCACCGCACAGGCGCGCATGCTGCTTGCCGAAAAGGGTCTGCCGACGAGCGCCAATGCCGGCTACGAACTGTTCGACAATGTCGGCTCGCTCGGCCTCACCTCCTTCATGCAGCAGATCACCCGCGTGCGCGCGCTGGAAGGCGAGATCGCCCGCACCATCCAGTCGATATCGGGCATCAAGGCGGCGCGCGTCCACATCGTCATGTCCGAACGCGCCAATTTCCGCCGCGATGAGCAGCAGCCTTCCGCCTCGGTGGTCATCCGCTACGCCGGCATCGACGCCGAGAAGAGCGCTATGTCGATCCGCCATCTCGTAGCCGCCGCCGTCCCCGGCCTGTCGGCCGACAAGGTGACGGTGCTCGATTCCAGCGGCAATCTGCTGGCCGCGGGCGATGATCCCTCCAACACCAGCGCCGCCCGTACGCTCGGCGTCGAGCAGACCGTCGAGGCGCAGATCGGCGACAACATCCGCCGCGCGCTGACGGCCTATCTTGGCCCCGACAACTTCCGCGCCAGCGTCAAGGCCGAGGTCAACACCGACACCCGTCAGACCGAAGAAACCATTTTCGATCCGAACTCCCGCGTCGAGCGCTCGGTGCAGTCGGTGCGCGCCAACGAAAACAACAATCAGAAGCAGGCCTCCACCCCGGCAAGCGTCGAGCAGAACCTGCCCGAGGCCCAGGCAACCGCCACCGATGGTCCGCAATCCTCCTCGCAGAACGACCGCAAGGAAGAGATCACCAATTACGAGATCAATTCGAAGAAGATCGCCACCGTCTCCAACGGCTACAGCGTCACCAAGATGTCGATCGCCGTCGTCGTCAACCAGCAGCGGCTGACGGCCATCCTTGGCAAGGACGCCACCCCGGAGCAGATTGCCAAGCGTGTCGCCGACATCCAGAAGATGGTGACCTCCGCCACCGGCCTGGACGAAAAGCGCGGCGACGTCATCGACGTCTCGGCAGTCGAGTTCATCGACGGGCTGGATGGCGAGGCGATCCCGGAGGCTGGAATGCTCGATTCCATCGGCCAGCACGCCGGCACTTTGATCAACGCCGGGGCCTTCATCGTCGTGGTGTTCCTGGTCGCCTTCTTTGGCCTGAGGCCGATGGCGTCGGCGCTGACGGCAAAGGCGTCACCGGCTCTGTCAGGCCCCAGCTTCGATGATGTCCAGCGCTCGCTGCCGACGCCGGAAGCCACGACCGCCGCCGAGAGTGCCACGGTTGCCGCCTTGCCCGGCTCGCGCCCAGGTCCCACACCGCTCGACGATCTTCGCCAGAAGATCAGGCCGGCGCCGCAGGATCGGCTTGCCCGAATGGTCGACCTCAACGAGGAACGCACCGCGCAGATCCTGCGCAAATGGGCTGCCCAGGAAGTCGCGGTATAAACCATGGTCTCCGCAGCCCTCTTCGACCTTCTGCCTGATTTCGGTACCCGCACGCAACGTGCCGGTCAGCCCCGGGCAGCAGTCGATCCCCAACACAAACCCGAGACGCCTGCCCCGCAAGCAGATATCGGCACGCTGATCGCGGAAGCGGTCGTCCAGGCCGAGGCGGCGCTCGAGACACGCCTGTCGATCGCGCATGAAGCCGCGCTTGAAGCCGAACGCCAGGCCCATGCAGAGGAAGCAAGGGTATTTCTCGAAAGCCTCGGCGACGATGTCGGCAAGGCGGTCTCGTTGCGCATCGATGCCATGGAGGCGCGTGTGACCGGGCTTGTCGCCACCACGGTCGCCCGCATCATCGGCGGCATCGTCAGCGACGATCTGCAGAAACGCTCGATCGAGGTGCTCGCCAGCGCGATACGCGAGGCGGTCGGCGATGCCGAAGCGGTGCGCATCGTCGTGCGCGGGCCGCTCTCGCTGTTCGAGACACTGAAGGCATCGCTCGGGCCCCGCACCGCCAATCTCGACTTCGTCGAGGCACCGGGCTTCGACCTCACCGTCGCCATCGACGAAGCGGTGTTCGAGACGCGAATGGCCGAATGGTCGACGACCCTTTCAGAGGTCCTGGCATGAGCGTCGCCGAGGCTGGACACACACCCCACGAAATCATCATCGTGCGGCGCGGTCATGACGACCACGACGAGGCCCACCATGGCGGCGTCTGGAAGATCGCCTTTGCCGACTTCATGACGGCCATGATGTGTTTCTTCCTGGTCATGTGGCTGATCAACGCCGCCAACGAACAGACCAAGGCAGCCGTCGCCAGCTACTTCAACCCGGTCAAGCTGGTAGACCGCAATTCGAGCCGAAAGGGCCTGGAGGACCTCGGCGACGGTCCGCGCGCGATCGGGACGACGGCCGACAATCCGCAAAAGGCGACCAACAAGGCCGGCCAGGACGGCGATGGCTCGGCGGACCGCAAACAGGACAAGCAAGAACTCCCGCAGGCGGAACACTCCGACGAGCATCTGTTCGCCGATCCCTACGCGGTGCTTTCGGAAATCGCCACCGACACCGGTGTCATGCAGAATGTCAGCCAGAAGGGCGACGGCGGCGTGCAGGCCGCCGGCCCGGCGACAGGCGCCTCTGGCGGCGCCTCCTATCGCGATCCCTTCGAGCCTGATTTCTGGTCGCAGCAGGTGGCGGCGCCCGGCGCCGAGGCTAGTGCCGAACGCACCAGGATCGAGGGCGATCCGGCCAAGCCCGGCGACAAGACCGCCGAAACGCAAGCGCTCAAAGTCAAAGCCGTGCCGCCTGTCGCGGCCGCACCGCTGGAGCCGCTGGCCAAGGACGCAACCGGCAAGCAGGCCGCGAACCCCGCCACGGCAATGGCCAAGGCCGGCGACACCAAGCCAAACGAGACAAAAACCACGGACGCGGCCAAGGCCGAGCCCGACGCGCAAGAGGCCGCCAAGCCCGACACCGAGGAGAAGGCGCCGACCGCCGCCGCCATCAAGGCCGCGGCCGATGTCAAGCGGCAGCTGGCCGATGCCTTCAAACCCGGCGACAAGCTGCACGACGGCGTCTCGGTCGAAGCCACCGACAAGGGCGTCGTCATCTCGATCACCGACCAGTTCGACTTCGGCATGTTCGAGGTCGGCTCGGCGCTGCCGCGCCGCGAACTTGTGCTGGCGATGGAAAAGATCGGCCGCATCGTCAACAGCCAGAAGGGTACCATCAGCATCAACGGCCACACCGATGCCCGGCCGTTCCGCAGCGACAGCTACGACAATTGGCGACTGTCGACGGCGCGCGCGCATTCCGCCTACTACATGCTCGTGCGTGGCGGCGTCGACGAACGTCGCATCACCGAGGTCGCCGGCTTCGCCGACCGCCAGCCGAAGGACCCCGCGGATCCATTGGCGGCCGTGAACCGCCGCATCGAAATCCTGATGGCGACCGGCGGATGAGGCGAGCGGCCGTCACCAGCCGGCTGATTGGCCTGTTGCTGCTGGCCGGCGGACATCCGTCGGCCGGCTTCGCCCAGGATGCGCTGCAGCCGTATCAGTTGGTGCGCTCGCTGCAGCTCATCCAGGACCGCATAGCCGCCGGTGATCATGCCGCCCTGCCGATGCAGGCCAAGCTGCTGGAGATGGCGGATGCGCGCCTGCGCGCGGCGGATGCCGAGGACTACAAGGACCCAAAGAACTTTCGCGCCCTGCTTGTCTACGGCATGAGCGGCGGCAACCCGGTGACCGTCGAGGCCGCCACGTCGCGCGCCACGACCGACCCGCAAAGCCTTGCCATAGCCAAGGGGGTGATCGACTACCTCAACGGCCGGCCCGGCGAGGCGATCGAAGCCTTGAGGCCGATAGATCCGATGGCGCTGCCTCCCGATCTCGGCGCTTTCCTTGCCCTGGTCAAAGGCTCGCTGCTTGCCGGCGACCAGCCGGCGGCCGCACTCGGTCTGCTCGATGAGGCAAGATTGCTCAGCCCCGGCACGCTGGTCGAGGAAGCAGCACTTCGCCGTTCGGTCGGCATTGCGGTCGCGCAAGGTGATGCGGCACGCTTTGCGCTTGCTTCCACCCAGTATGTCGAGCGCTACCTCTATTCGCCCTATGCCAGCCAGTTCGCCGACTCTTTCGTCTCCGGCGTCATCGCGCTGCACATGTCGATCAGCCAGGACAAGCTCGCCGACATCACCTCGATGATGGATCCCGAACGCGAGAAAGTGATCTATCTGCGCATTGCCCGCCGCGCCGCGATCGACGGCCTGAACGACCTGTCGGCCTTCGCTTCGGCGCGGGCCGAGCAGGGTCGTAACGGCAACACCAACCAGGACGACCCACGCGCCCTGCTCTATGCCAGCCTTTCCACCGTCACCTCGGGCACCATCGAGGACGTCCGCGCCAGGCTCGGCAAGATCGACCGCGGCAGGTTGTCGGAAGGCGACCGCGCCTTGCTCGACGCCGCGCAGGCCATTGCCGGCGAAGTCGTCGCGCCGCCAGCCGCCCTTCCCGAGGAAAAGCCTGTCCCTGCTGCGGCCGAGCAACCTCCGGTGCCCGAGATCGCCACGGCGCAAGGCACCGATGACAGCGGACTGCCACCGGTCGAAGGCGCGATCTCGGAACAACCTTCCGTCACTGCGGCCTCCGGCGGACCAGCCACAAATGCGCCGGACGCGCCGGCGGTTGCAGCCGCATCCGCCGGCGCAGCGACCGTCATGCCGGCCGCGGCACCGGCGCCCGCTGCCGGGCCGGAGCCCGCCGATCCGACCGACGCCGCCATGACCAGAACACGTCGACAGCTCGACCTGATCGACCAGATGCTTGGAGCCGCCCCCAAATGACCACTAGCCTCGGCTCGGCCTTGCCGGGATTTGCCTCCGCGCGCGCGACGTCGGATCAACCTGCCGCGAATGGCAGGAACGATGACGCCGGTTTCGGCAAGATGCTGCGCGGCGACACGGCGCCTGCTCGCCCTGAACGGCAGCCGACGACCGAGGCGGGATCGCGCGAGCAGCGTTGGGGCAAGCTCGCCGCCGGCCTTGCCGGGCATGGCGGCAAGGCCGAGCCTGAAAAGGTTATCTCAGCCAAAGCGCAGACCGTGAAAATCGGCAAGGACGGCCTGGAAGCAAAGGCGCACAAGGACGAAGCCGACGCCGAAGAGACGGCGCCGGACGCCGATGCCGTGCCGCTTCAGGACGACCTGCCGCTGCTGATCGCGTTTCATGACCTGCGCCATTTCTCGACAACGGCCAAGGCATCCGGGCGCGACGCGGCATCCGGCGAGAGCCCGTCGGACCCGGCACTCGGCGGGCAGGCTCCACTGCCAAAGACCTACCGGTCGAAGTCTACGGCCGGACGCGAGGCTCTCGACACCGTGTCGAAGCCAGAGCAGGCCTCGATCGTCGACGGGCCTCTGACGGAACTCGACAGTCAACCGCCAGGCGCTGCCTCCAGCGCGCCGAAACGCGACAATACCGTGGCGGCCCTGAAGCTGCCGGACGCCCCGGCTGCCGACGTGCCCGGCGTACAGTCGAAGCACGTCGAGCCGGCGATGAAAAGCATCGAGGACGTCCAGTCCGCGATACGGCCCGAAGCGGGAAAACAGTCCCTGTCCGCGCGCATGGACGTGGTGTCCGAACAGAGCTTTCCCGCACCGCCGCAGAGTCCCGTCAGCCAGGCAGCCCTCAATGTGATCAACGCCATAGCCGCCGAAAGCGGCCCGCAAAAGGCGCTTTCGGTCTCATCCGCGGCCGCCCAGCTGGCCAGCCCTGTTGCCGTTCCGACACATGTGTTGAAGATCGAACTTCATCCCGCCGAACTCGGCATGGTGACTGCCCATCTCCGCCTCTCCGGAGAACAACTTTCGATTGAGCTGAAGCCTGAAACGCACGAAGCTTACCGTCGGCTGTCCGCCGACAGCGAGGCCATCATCAAATCGCTGCGCGGGCTCGGCTTCGAGGTTGACAAGGTCACAATCTTGCAACCTTCAGTAGCAATTCCAGCCGCAACCCGCGCCGATGCAACCGCCCCTTTGCCGGCGGCAGCAGGCCGCGATCCATCATCTTTCCAGCCGGGGAATTCGGGCGGCGGCAATGGTGGAGCGGGCAGCCAGCAACCGGGTCAGCAATCCGCAGGGAAACGCAACGATGACGCGCAGGACTACGGCCGCGGCACTTCGCCTTCTCGCGAGCGCGCTGGCGGCGATATCTTTATCTAGCGCGGCAAGCGCTGCCGCAGCCGCTAACAACCCTTGCGAGCCGGAGATCCTGCGCGCCGCCGATCGCTATGGCGTGCCCGCCGGCATCCTCTATGCGGTTGGCTTGACGGAGACCGGCAACAAGGGAAGCCTTCAGCCCAACGCCTTGAATATAGAGGGAAAAGCAGTCTTCCCGAGGAGCCGGACCGAGGCCCTTGCCGCTTTCGCCAATGCGCGGCGCGAGGGCAAGACGCTGATCGATCTGGGCTGCATGCAGATCAATCACCACTACCACGCGTCGCATTTTCGCAGCGTCGAGGACATGCTCGACCCACGTCAGAACGTCGACTATGCGGCGCGCTTCCTGGCCAGCCTTCATGCCCGTCACGAGACCTGGTCGATGGCCGTCGCCCGCTATCATGCCGGTCCCGACAACGATCCGGCGCAGAAGATCTATGTCTGCCGTGTCATTGCCAACATGGTCGCTACCGGCTTTGGAAAATGGACCGCGAACGCCCGCGGCTTCTGCAACCCATAAGCGTATTTTTCGCTTCTAATAAAGCAACCGCACAACCCGGAATTGTCGGTTCACTTGGTCAAAACTTGCCCCCGAAAACATATCTGGCTGCACGCTAATGCAACCGATACGATTCCAGACTCCCAAGAAACTAGCTACAAGAAATGACGGTTGTTCAGGATTCTCGCCAGCGGATACGCCTCTCTTCACGGGCAAATGATTTGATTCGGAAGGCGGGGCCGATGATTGTTATCGTTGACGAGCGCGAGCTCGTAACAGAGGGATACAACTCACTTTTCGATCGTGAAGGCATCGCCTGTGCGGGCTTTGCGTCCGGCGAGTTCGGTGAGTGGGTGAGCTCGGCCGCCGACACCGATCTGCGCTCGGTCCGAGCCTTCCTCATCGGCGACTGCCGCGAAGGCTCCATCTCTCCCCGCCAGATCCGCGACCGCACCGGCGCTCCGGTCATTGCGCTCAGCGAACAGCATTCGCTGGAGAACACGCTGCGGTTGTTCGAGAGCGGCGTCGACGACGTCATTCGCAAGCCCGTCCACATCCGCGAGATCCTGGCCCGTATCACCGCCATCCGCCGCCGCGCCCAGGAAGACGTCGCCTACACCGAGATCGGCGCCATGCGCATCTTCATGGACGGGCGCGACCCCGAGATCGATGGTCAGCCCTTGCCCCTGCCGCGCCGTGAGCGCCGCATCCTCGAATATCTGGCGAGCAATCGCGGGCGTCGCGTCACCAAGACCCAGGTTTTCAATGCCATCTACGGCATCTTCGATGAAGAGGTCGAGGAGAACGTGGTGGAAAGCCACATCAGCAAACTGCGCAAGAAGCTGCGCGAAAAGCTGGGCACCGACCCGATCGATTCCAAGCGTTTCCTTGGCTACCGGCTCGTCTTCTGATGCAGCGCCGCGCCAGCCTCGCGCAAGAAAACACGCGTAGCCTCGTCGCCAGTGGCATGGACACAGCGGAGACGTTTCGATGAGCCTTTACGGAATGATGCGAACCGGCGTTTCCGGCATGAACGCGCAGGCGAACCGCCTATCGACGGTCGCCGACAACATCGCCAATTCCGACACCACCGGTTACAAGCGGTCCTCCGCCGAATTTTCGACGCTGGTCATGCCGTCGACGGGCGGCGCCTACAATTCCGGCGGCGTCACCACGACGATCCGTCAGGCGGTCAGCGATCCAGGCGTCCTTCAGTACACGACCTCGGTCTCCGACCTAGCCGTCAGCGGCGATGGCTTCTTTGTCGTTCAGGATCCGAGCGGTACGCCCTACCTGACCCGCGCCGGCGCCTTCGTTCCGGATGGGCAGGGCAGGCTGGTCAACTCGGCCGGCTTCCAGCTGATGGCCTATAGCTACGAGAACGGTGTGCCGGCAGCGACGGTCAACGGCTTCGAGGGATTGGTTCCGGTTGTCATCTCCGACCAGGGAATGACCGCAACGCCGAGCACCGACGCTAGCTATGCCGGCAACCTGCCGGCAGGCGCGACACCGGTCGCGACCGCCAACCTGCCCGCCGCCAATGCTGCGGGCGCGCAATACACGTCGAAGTCCTCGATGGTCGCCTATGACAATCTCGGCAACAAGAAGCTGCTCGACGTCTACTTCACCAACACCGGCACCGGCACCTGGCAGGTGGCGGTCTTCGATCAGTCGAAGGCCACGCCCGGAACATCGTTCCCCTATACCGCCGGCGGCTTTCTGGGCTCGGCCAACCTGACCTTCGATACCACCACCGGCAAGCTCACCGGCACGCCCACCAGCGTTTCATTCCCCGTACCGAACGGCGCCACCCTCAAACTCGACTTGTCGGCGCTGACCCAGCTCGGCACCGGCTTCACCGTTTCCGACGCCCAGGTCAACGGCAACGCGCCGAGCACCATCGACAAGGTCCAGATCAGCAAGGACGGCACCATCTACGCCCAGTACAAGGACGGTTCCACCAAGCCGCTCTACAAGATTCCGCTAGCCGACGTGCAGAGCCCGGACCAGCTCACCGCACTACCCGGCAATGTCTACTCGCAGGGCACCGAATCCGGCGCGGTCCGTGTCGGCTTTGCCAATGAGGGCAAGCTCGGCTCCATCATCTCCGGCGCACTCGAGAATTCCAATGTCGATATCGCCGAAGAACTGACCAACATGATCGCGGCGCAGCGCAGCTACACCGCCAATTCGAAAGTCTTCCAGACCGGTTCCGATCTGATGGACGTCCTTGTCAACCTGAAGAGATAAGACGGGCACCGCCCGCGAAAGACGCGCATGTCACTGTCTACCGCATTGAGTATCGCCCAGTCGGCGCTTATGAACACCGCGCGACAGACCAGCGTCGTCTCGCGCAACGTCGCCGACGCCTCCAATCCGGACTATTCGCGCCGCCAGGCCGTCGTCACCAGCACGGCGCCGGGCGCGCGTTCGGTCGATATCCAGCGCGCCACCAACGACCTTTTGTTCCGCCAGAACCTCGCCGCGCTGTCTACCTGGAGCGGCCAGAACGCGCTCTACAGCGGCATGGATCAGCTGGGCGTTGCGGTCAACGGCGTCGACAATGCGTCCTCGCCCTCGACCGCTATCGGCAACCTGCAGCAGGCGCTGCAGCTCTACGCCACCTCGCCGTCCAACCAGAACCTCGGCGCCAGCGTCATCGACGCAGCCAAACAGGTCGTGCGCTCGCTCAATGAGGGCTCCAAGGCCGTCCAGGATTTCCGCACCCAGACCGACGGCCAGATCGCCACGGCGGTCGACGACCTGAACTCGCTGCTCAGCCAGTTCCAGGATGCCAACACCGCGGTCATGTCCGGAACCCGTTCCGGCACCGACGTTTCCGACGCGCTCGACCAGCGCGACGCGCTTTTGAAGAAGATTTCGAACTATGTCCCGGTGTCGACCTTCACGCGTGGCGACAATGACATGGTCATCACCACCGGCGACGGCACGACTTTGTTCGAGACGATACCGCGCACGGTCACCTTCGCAGCGTCGGCCGGCTATACCGCGGGTGCCGCCGGCAATGCCGTCTATATCGACAATGTGCCGATCTCGGCGGGAGCCGGCGGTAACACCAGCGCCAGCGGCACACTCGCCGGCCTGCTGCAATTGCGCGACGGCGTCGCCTCGACCATGCAGAGCCAGCTCGACGAGACCGCGCGCGGCCTGATCACCGCCTTTGCCGAAACGGCGCCATCGCAGCCTAACAAAACCGGCCTGTTCACCTGGTCGGGCGCGCCGGCCATCCCGGCCGCGGGCACGCTGGTCAACGGCCTTGCCGCGTCCATCAGCGTCAATGCGGCGATGGACCCGAGCAGCGGTGGCAATCCGACGTTGCTGCGTGACGGCGGCGCCAATGGTGCCGCCTATGTCGCCAACACCGGCGGCGGCGCGTCCTATTCCACCCTTCTGGTTGCCTATGGCGACCGGCTCGACCAGCCGATGACTTTCGACCCCGCCGCGGGGGTTTCGGCAACGTCCAGCGTTTCCGACTACGCCGCCAATTCGATCGGCTGGTTCGAGGGCGTGCGTCAGCAGGCGTCGACCGCTTCCGACGCCAAGGAAGCGCTGGCCTCGCGCAGCGCCGAGGCGCTGTCCAACGCAACCGACGTCAATGTCGACCAGGAAATGTCGCTGCTGCTCGACCTCGAACACACCTATCAGGCATCGGCCCGGATGATGAAAACCGTCGACGACATGCTGACTGCCTTGCTCAACGCGGTGGGATAATCCATGACTTCAGTCTCGTCAGCGGCCATATCGAACGCGATGCGCTCCCAGCAGATGCGCATGCAGGCAGAACTTGTCAAAGTCACGAAGGAAGCCTCGACCGGCAGGGTCGCCGATGTCGGCCTGGCTCTCGGGGGGCGCACAGCCCAGTCCGTCACATTCTCGCGCGATCTCGACCGGCTCAATGTCATCATCGATTCAAACGGCCTGGTCGGCGCCCGGCTCTCCTCGACGCAGACCTCGCTTAGTCAGCTGTCCAGCGCAGCGCAGACCTTTCTGTCCGCCCTGACCACCGCTTCATCAAGCGATTCTTCCAACAATCTCACCCAATCCTCCGGCAAGGCGACCATCCAGCAGCTGACCTCGATCCTCAACACCAGCGTCAATGGCGAATACCTGTTCGCCGGCACCAATACCGACGTCAAGCCGATCAACGACTTCACCGCCGCCGGCTCGCCCGCCAAGGCGGCGTTCGATGCTTCCTTCGTCGCCAATTTTGGTTTCACCCAGGACGACCCGCTCGCGGCCGACATCACCGCCGCCCAGATGGACGATTTCATCACCAACGACGTCGTCCCGCAATTCATGGGCGCGGGCTGGCAAGGCAACTGGTCGAATGCCACCGACCAGCAGATCGTCAGCCGCATCGCCCTCAACGAAACCACGCCGACCTCGACCAGCGCCAACAGCGACGGCATTCAAAAGCTCGCAATGGCCGCAGCCATGGTCTCCAGCCTGATGTCCAGCAACATCAGCCAGGCGGCGAAGAATACGGTCGTCAGCCGCTCGACGGCAATCGTCGGCGAAGCGCTGAGCGGCATTGCCCAGGTTCAGTCCGAGACCGGCATCGTCCAGAAGCGGGTTTCTGATGCAAATGACCGCATGAAAACGCAGGTCGATCTTTTCGAACGGCACATTCTCGATCTGGAAGCCGTCGATCCGGCAGAAGCCGCGACCCGGGTCGCCGACCTGACACAGCACATCGAAACATCCTTCGCGCTGACCGCGCGCCTGCAGCAACTCAGCCTGTTGAATTACCTGACCTGACAACTCTAAACGGAACGGTAGAGCCCCAACGATGTACCAATTCTCCTACGCCGACATCCAGAGCACCTCCGTTGCCGACGCGAAGGACCGTGAGCGCGAACTCTTGACCCGCTCGATCGACATGCTGGCGGCGGCGGCGGCGGCGGGCCACGGTTCGATGGAAGCGATCGAGGCGCTGCATTTCACCAACCGCGTCTGGACCGCCTTCGTCGAGGATCTCGGCTCCAGCGACAACGCCCTGCCCAAGGAACTGCGCGCCAACCTGATTTCCATCGGCCTGTGGCTGCTGCGCGAGGCGGAAGACGTTCGCCAGGGCCGCACCAACAATTTCGAAGGGCTGATCGAAGTGTCCCAGATCATCAGGGACGGCATTCAATGACCAACACGCTGAAGATATCGCTCAAGCCGAACGAAAAGATCTACATCAACGGCGCCGTCATCCGTGTCGACCGCAAGGTCACGGTCGAATTGATGAACGACGTACAGTTCCTGCTCGAAAGCCACGTGATCCAGGCCGAAGATGCCTCGACGCCTCTCAAGCAGCTGTATTTCATCCTGCAGGTCATGCTGATGAACCCGGCCGGCGCGGCCGCCGCGCGCGACATGTTCCGCCGTTCGCTGCCGCTGCTTTTGGCAAGCTTCGAGGACACCCAGATCTGCGGCGCGCTGAAACAGATCGACCGCATGGTCGGTGAGGATCATATCTACGAGGCGCTGAAGGCGATCCGTGCGCTTTATCCGCTCGAACGCCGCGCGCTGGGTGGCAATGACGACGTTCCGGGTGCCGAGCGCCCGCTGGCTGTGGGAGCACGATACTAATGAATGTGGACATGACGACGACGATACCGACCGGCGCCAACCAGGCTACCGCGTCGACTTCGAAGACCGCGGTCGACTACCAGTCCTTCCTTAAGCTTCTGATCGCCGAGATGAAGAACCAGGATCCGACCAAGCCGATGGACTCGACGCAGTACGTCGCCCAGCTCGCCACCTTCTCGCAGGTCGAGCAATCGGTGCAAAGCAACACCAAGCTCGACCAGATCATGCAGTCGTCGGCGCTGTCGCAGGCCGACGCGCTGATCGGGCGCTCGATAACGTCCGCCGACGGCAAGACGACGGGCACGGTGGCGTCGGTGCGCCTTGCCAGCAGCGGTCTCATCGCGGTGCTGCAGAATGGCACCGAAGTCGCGGTCGGCCCGGGAGTCTCGGTCAAGGCAGCGAGCTGACGCTTTCGACAGAGAGCCAGTCCCATGAACGAGGCCGACGCTCTCGACATCGTCCAGTACGCGGTGTGGACGGTGCTGACCGCGTCCGCCCCGGTAGTGCTGGTCGCCATGGTGGTCGGCATCGGCATCGCCCTCATCCAGGCGCTGACGCAGGTCCAGGAGATCACCTTGACCTTCGTTCCGAAGATCGTCGCCATCATGCTGGTGGTGGCGCTGACCGGCCCCTTCATCGGCAGCCAGATATCGGCCTTCACCAACGTCATCTTCGAGCGCATCCAGAACGGGTTCTGAAGCCAGTTCCAGGAAAGTGTGCCGCGACATGCCGTCCGCATTGCGCGAAGACAGAAGACAGATGTCCGCCGACCCTAACCGCACCGGGCATGCCGGGAGACAGGGCGTGGACCTCCTCTATCCCATTGTTGGACCATGGGCTTTTTCGAAAGACATTCGCCCTTTGCGGCGCCATGCCCTACTTTCGGCAAACGGTCTGAGCAAACGGATCGTCTGACGAATCGGCACGACATGGCAGGAACCCCCGATGATTGACGAAAAGCCGGACAGCGAGAGCGTCTCGGCGCTGGCGCCGTTCCGGCACGGCATCTTCCGCGCCGTATGGGGCGCAAGTCTCGTCTCCAATTTCGGTGGCCTGATCCAGGGCGTCGGCGCCGCCTGGATGATGACCACGATCGCCACCTCGCCCTATCAGGTAGCCCTGGTCCAGGCTTCGACCACCTTGCCGATCATGCTGTTTGCGCTCGTGGCCGGCGCCATCGCCGACAGTTTCGACCGGCGCAAGGTGATGCTGGTCGCCCAGACCTTCATGCTGGTCGTCTCGGTACTTCTGACCCTGTTCACCTATTCGGGCCTGATCACGCCGTGGACGCTGCTTGCCTTCACCTTCCTGATCGACAGCGGCACCGCGCTCAACAGCCCGTCATGGCAGGCCTCCGTCGGCGACATCGTCCCTCGCAACAAGGTGCCGGCCGCCGTCGCGCTCAATTCCCTGGGCTTTAATCTGACGCGCAGTGTTGGCCCGGCGATCGGCGGCATCATCGTCGCCGCGGCCGGCGCAGCGGCCGCCTTCGCGGCGAACGCGGTGAGCTATATCGGCCTGATCGTCGTGCTGGCCCGCTGGAAGCCGGACGTGCCGGTATCGACCTTGCCGCGCGAGTCGCTGGGTGCCGCCATGGGCGCCGGCCTGCGCTATGTCGCCATGTCGCCCAACATCGGCAAGGTGCTGGTCAGGGGTGCCGCTTTCGGCTTCAGCGCAGGTGCTGTGCTGGCATTGCTGCCGTTGGTGGCACGCGATGTCGTCAAGGGCGACGCGCTGACTTACGGCATCATGCTCGGCGCCTTCGGCATCGGCGCGGTCGGCGGCGCGCTGATCAGCGTGCGGTTGCGGCAGCTGCTGTCCAGCGAGACGATGGTGCGCTCAGCCTTCGCCGGCTTTGCCGTCTGCGCTTTCAATGCCGCCGTCAGCCATCATGCCTGGCAGACGTCGCTCGGCCTGCTTGTCGGTGGCGCCTGCTGGGTGATCGCACTGTCGCATTTCAACGTCACGGTACAGATGGCGACACCGCGCTGGGTGGTCGGCCGGGTGCTGTCAGTCTATCAGACCGCGACCTTCGGTGGCATCGCATTCGGCAGCTGGATCTGGGGCGTCGTCGCCGATGCGCATGGCGCCGAAACCGCGCTGATCGCCGCCAGTATCGCCATGCTGGCCGGCGGCGCCATCGGCCTGCTGTTGCCGCTGCCGCAACAGCAGGTGCTCAACCTCGACCCGCTCAACCGCTTCAGGGAACCACACCTCGCGCTCGACCTGAAGCCGCGCAGCGGGCCGATCGCCATCATGATCGAATACATCATCCGCGACGAGGACGTGCAGGAGTTCCTCGCCACCATGGCCGAACGCGGCCGCATCCGCCGCCGTGACGGCGCCCGCAACTGGACACTGGCGCGTGACCTGGAAAATCCGGCGATCTGGATCGAGCATTATCACACGCCAACCTGGATCGAATATGTGCGCCACAATGGACGCATCACCCATGCCGACGCCGTCATCGGCGAGCGCGTGCGGGCGCTGCACAGCGGCGACGAGCCGCCGCGCGTGCGGCGCATGATCGAGCGTCCGACGACCGCCGGCACGGCTCTTGTGATGGCCAAGGGGCCGATCGAGCATTAGGCCTCGCAACCGCGCCTGCCCTCTCTGGCATCCAGCTTGGCTTCCGCTACCCCTCGCCCGACAGGTCCCTACGTGCCTTGTCGAGTTCCTCGGCATAGCGCCGCATCAGATGGCCTTCGGTCAACAGCCCCAGCACGATGTGGTCGGTGAAATCCTCGACAACGGCGAGTTCTTCAGCGCCGGCACGCTGAAAGGTTTCGGCGGCGGCCTGCACGTTCATGCTCGGCACCAGCACCGCGTCCTTGTATTTGGCGAGATCGCGCACCGGCACCTCGCCATCGGAGAGATCGCTATGCAGTTCGGCGACGATCAGCACGCCGACATAATGGTCGCCCGCGTCGACGGCGATGACGCGCTGGGCCGAGCCGAGCGGCACTTCCTTGCGGAAGGCCGCCAGCGTCGTCGAGGCATGGATGGTCTTGATATCCTTGCGCATCATCGAGCCGACGGTGAGGCTGCGCATCCAGCCGACGTCGTGGGCGCTGCGGATGGTCTCGCCGCGCAGATGGAAGCGCCATGTCGAGAAGGAGTAGCCAAAGGTTTCGCGCACCAGGATGGCCGACATGATCGAGGCCGCCAGCACGACACCGGTCAGCGTCAGGTCGCGGGTCGATTCCAGCGCCAGGAAGGTCATCGTCAGCGGGCCGCCGACGACGCCCACGGCGAGCGACGTCATGCCGACGACGGCGGCGACCGCAGGGTCGATGCCCGTAGCCGGCGAGACGACGACCATCACGTCCGCAAATGCCTTGCCGAGCAGCGCACCGAGGAACAGCGAGGCGAAGAACAGCCCGCCGCGAAAGCCCGAACCCAGCGAGACCGCCGATGCCGCCAGCTTGAGCACGAAGACGCTGGCCACGACGGCCAGCCCGTAGTTCATCGAGAATTCGCGATGCAGCGCGCCGTGGCCGCTGGACAAGACCTGCGGCGTGATCAGCCCCAACAAGCCGACGATGACGCCGCCGATGACGGGGCGCAGCGACGCATCGATCGACAGCTTGGCAAAGCCGCGTTCGATAAGCGTCACCAGATGCATGATGGCGATCGCGACGGCCCCGCCGAGCAGGCCAAGCAGCAGGAACGGCACGTACTGGCTGGCGGTGAGCGCCGGCAGGCCCGAAAGCTCGAGCGGAAACGGCACGCCGCCGAACATCTCGGCGGCCAGCGAGGCTGATATCGCGGCTGTCATGACCGGCGCGACATTGGCGACCGAGTAGATGCCGATAATCAGTTCGAAGCCATAGAAGGCGCCGGTCAGCGGTGCATCGAAGGCGGCCGCTATGGCGCCGGCCGCACCACAGCCGACCAGGATGCGGACATCGTTGCGGCGCAGCCTGAAGAAGCGCGCCAGCCGTGACGCCAGGCCGGACCCGACCTGCGTGTAGCCGGCCTCCAGCCCGACCGACGCACCAAAGCCGCTGGAGATCATCGTCTGGCCGGCGATGATGAAGGTGTCGGTCAACGACATGCGCCCGCCATAGAGCGCGTTGGCTTCGATCGGGTCGATCGGCGTGCGGAATTTCCGTATCCGGAGCCAGATCACCGTCAGCCCAAGCAGGATGCCGCCGATCGCCGGCACCAGCGCCTGCATCGGATTGGCAAGCGAGAACATGCCGGAAAGCCGGCCGCCGGGCTGGACGCCGAACAACAGCCCGTGCAGGTCCTGCACGATCTGGCTCATCGCCGTGACCAGGATGCCCGCCATTGCCCCGACGATTCCGGCGAGGATGACGACCGCTATGCCGCGCGCCTCTAGCAGCGGCAGCGACCTGATCAGCACCGCGCGCAGCCGGCGGGCGTAGACTTCGCTGTGGTTTCTGGAAAGCACCGGGGCGGCTCGCCGATATCACAAAAGGCAGTGGAAAGCCCGCCTGATACGCCCGGCGGCACGGCATGGCAACCACAATGGCGACAGAGGAGGTGCCATTATGGCAGACCGATCAGGTCGGCCTGTGCTCGCCGGCTTCATAGAGCACGAGGTGGCGCTCGCCGATGCCAAGTGCCGCCCAACTCGCACGCCAGTCCGCAATGTGCGGCGAGCGGAAATGCGCGTCCAACGCTGCCCTGTCGCTCCAGACTTCTGTGACCCGGATGAGTCCGGCGTCGAAGACATCCTGCGCGTAGGAATATTCGATACAACCGGGTTCCGCGCGGCTGCCGGAAACCATGCGTTCCATGGCGGGCTTCGCTTCCTCCAATTTGTTTGGCGGCAGGCGAATGGTGCCGATGATCAGAAGCATGCGTTTTCCCTTTCTTTGCGAAGCCGGCCCGCACGGCCACCCGCGCATGATCGTTTGAACTAGCCAGTCTCCCACCCTCGCGCAAGCTTGGCGGGCTACCCTCACAGGGCTGTCGCGCGCTCGGCAGGCTTGCAATTTTGGGGACGACATGGCGATCAGCGAAAGCATTCAGCCCGGCGCGGTGGCCAAGAACGGTCGCGACGTCTTCTTCGCCATCGGCATCGTCATCATCCTGGCCGTGCTGTTCCTGCCGATCCCGGCCTTTCTCATCGACATCGGCCTCGCCTTCTCGATCGCGCTTTCGGTGCTGATCCTGATGGTGGCACTGTGGATCCAGCGGCCGCTCGATTTCTCGTCGTTCCCGACCGTGCTGCTGATCGCCACCATGCTCAGGCTATCGCTCAACATAGCCACTACACGCATGATCCTGTCGCATGGCAATGAGGGCACGCACGCCGCCGGCTATGTCATCGCCGGCTTCTCCAAGCTGGTGATGGCCAGCGACTTCGTCATCGGCCTCATCGTCTTCATGATCCTGATCGTGGTGAACTTCATCGTCATCACCAAGGGCGCCACCCGTATCGCCGAGGTCGGCGCCCGCTTCACCCTCGACGCCATCCCCGGCAAGCAGATGTCGATCGACGCCGACCTCTCTGCCGGCATGATCGACGACAAGACCGCACAGCTTCGGCGTCGCGAACTGGAGGAAGAGTCCTCCTTCTTCGGCTCGATGGACGGTGCCTCGAAATTCGTCCGCGGCGACGCCATCGCCGGCCTCATCATCACCGCCATTAACATCGTCGGCGGCATCGCCATCGGCTACATCAGGCACGGCATGGGCATGGGCGAAGCCGCCGACGTGTTCATCAAGCTGTCGGTCGGCGACGGCCTCGTCACCCAGATCCCGGCGCTGATCGTGTCGCTCGCCGCCGGTCTGCTCGTCTCGAAGGGCGGCACCCGCGGCTCGACCAACCAGGCGGTGTTCGGCCAGCTCGGCGCCCACCCGCGCGCGCTGTACGTGGCGGCATCGCTGTTGGTGCTGCTGGGCCTGATGCCCGGCCTGCCACTGTTTCCGTTCTTTGCGCTCGCCGCTGGCATGGCCGGCCTCGGCTACATCATCCCGATGCGCGCCAACCGCGTCCTCGCCGAAGCCGAAGCGATCAAGGATCAGGAAAAGGCGACCAAGGTCGAGGAGGAGAAGAATTCGGTCAAGGCCTCGCTCGCTACCGCCGAGATCGAGCTTTTGATCGGCAAGCAGCTGTCGACAAGGCTGCTGACGTCGCATCAGGAACTGGTCTTCCGCATGGGGAAGATGCGCAAGAAATTCGCCACCCAATATGGCTTCGTCGTTCCGGAAGTGCGTGTCGCCGACGATTTCGCCATCCCGCCGAAGAGCTACCAGATCAAGGTGCACGGCACCGTGGTCGCCGAATACCAGATGCGCGTCGGCGAGATCATGGTGCTGCTCGGCAACCGCGACGTCCCCGAAATACCGGGCGAGGAAATCCGCGAGCCGGCCTTCGGCATGCGCGCCTATTCGGTGGTCGAAGCCTTCGCCGAGGATCTGAAGCGCGAGAACTACACCTTCGCCGACAACATGTCCGTGCTGCTCACCCATCTCTCCGAGGTCATCCGCAACAACCTGCCGCAGCTTCTGTCCTACAAGGACATGAAGGCGCTGCTCGAACGGCAGGACCAGGAATATCGCAAGCTCGCCGACGAGATCTGCACCACGCACATCTCCTATCCCGGCCTGCAGGCGGTGCTGAAGCTGCTGCTCGCCGAGCGCGTCTCGATCCGCAATCTGCACCTGATCATCGAGGCGATCGCCGAGATCGCGCCGCATGTGCGCCGCACGGAGCAGATCGTCGAGCATGTCCGCATCCGCATGGCACAGCAGATCTGCGGCGACCTCTCCGAGGGCGGCGTGCTGAAGGTGCTGCGCCTCGGCAACCGCTGGGACCTCGCCTTTCACCAGAGCCTCAAGCGCGACGCCAAGGGCGAGGTGCGCGAGTTCGACATCGACCCGCGCCAGTTGGAAGAGTTCGGCCAGGACGCGACCAAGGCGATCAAGAAATTTCTCGAAGCCGGCGAGCGTTTCGTGCTGGTCACCGCGCCCGATGCCCGCCCCTATGTGCGCATGATCATCGAGCGGCTGTTCACCACGCTGCCGGTGCTCAGCCACGTCGAAATCGCCAAGGGCGTCGAGATCAGGGTGCTCGGAACCATATCGTGAGCGTGCTTTCGCAAGGCGTCGTCATCGCGGCGTTCCTCGCCTTTTGCCGCATCGGCGCCTGCTTCATGCTGATGCCGGGCCTGTCCAGCGCCCGCATTCCGGTGCAGGTCAGGTTGTTCGTGGCGGTCGCCGCCACCGGCGGCCTGCTCGCCTTCTTGTGGGACAAGATCTTTCCGTTCGTCGACCCTCGCCCGCAGATCCTGGTGCCGATGATCATCTCGGAACTTCTGGTCGGCGGTCTGATCGGCGCCATGACTAGGCTCTACATGGAAGCCCTGCGCTTCATGGGCTCGGCCATCGCCATGCTGATCGGCTATGGCGGCACCGGCGGACCGGCAATCGAAGAGCCCGAACCCCAGGCGGCCCTTGCCGCCATCATCTCGTTCTCGGCGCTACTGATGCTGTTCGTGTTCGACTTCGACCACGAGATCGTGCGCGCGCTGGTTTCCTCCTACACCGTCGCGCCGGTCAACATCTTCTTCAATCCCCAGGCCGCACTGATCGATGTCACCGACACGGTGTCGGACACGTTCTTCCTGGTCATCCGCCTCGGCAGCCCGTTCGTCGCCTATGCCATTCTCGTCAATCTGACGATCGGCTTCGTCAACAAGCTGACCCCGCAGATCCCGATCTATTTCATCTCCCAGCCCTTCATCATCGCCGGCGGCATGATCATCTTCTACTTTGCCATCGGAACCATGCTGTCTTTGTTCGTCGACGGCTTTGTCGACCTGACGTTGGCGAGATAGAAATGAGCACGCGCAAGGACCGCCTCAGGAAACTGGTCAAGGTGCAGGAGCAGCTGAAGGCGCTGCACGAAACCCGTCACGCCACCTTCCTTGCGGCAGCCAGCGCCGCCGAGGCCGAAGCCCGCGATCTGGTCGGACATTTCGACCAGGCCGATTCGCTTTCCGGCCTGTTCCCCGATCTGTACCACCGCCGCATTGCCCAGGCGGTCGTGCGCCAGGAGGCGAACCTGGCAAGCGCAAAGCAGGAAGCCAGCCTCATCGCCGCAGCGACCGCGCGCACCAACATGGTCGAGCGCGCCTACAAGGACGTGCGCAACCGCGACGAACGCGAACGCTCCGACCGCGAGCGGCTGGACCTGATCGCGCAGAAGCGGGGCGAGGAGTAGTTGGGGAGTTTGCTTATGACTCGAAGCAGACACTCCGAGGTGAAGCGCGCATGATGCCAGAAGCCGTCTGTTCGCTTTCGGCCCCCGAGCTGCCGATGGCAATGCACTGGCGCAATCGTCCGGGGCGACTCCGCGCGAGTCGTGGGCCGTAAAGGCGTAAAGGGACGGGCGCCGCCCTGCAACGCGCCCTATTGCTTCGCTGGCGGCACGATCTTCATCACGAACGAAGTCGGCGCCTCGCCCGGGGCGAACGGTCCAGGGACCTTGTTGCTCACCGGCGGCAGGCTCTTGAGATAGGCCGCGATCGCCTTGGCGTCAGAATCGGTGAGCTCCGCGAATGCAGCCCACGGCATGATCGGCGCGAGCGTGCGTCCGTCGGGGCGCTTGCCTGTCCGGATTGCCGTGACGATATCACGCTCACTCCAGCGCCCGAGACCCGTCGCCTCGTCGGGCGTGAGGTTGGGGCCGTAGAAGACCCCGAGCCCCGGGATCTCGAAGCCGACCTCGGAGCCTCCGAGGTGACGCGTCATGTCCGGCTTGCCGAGGAAATGTCCCGGCGTGTGGCAATCGGTGCAGTTCCCGATGGTCACCAGGTATTTCCCCCGTTCGACCAGCTCGCGGTCGGCCGCGCCGGCAGGCGACGATCCGATCGCCGCCACCAGCGCTGTGAACGCTGCGGGCAACGCCCGCCTGGCCGCCTGCGACGCCACGCACGCCGCGGCAGATCCGAAGTCGTGAATGCTCATGCTTTCCTCCGTCCGTGGCTCTAGGGCTTGCGGCCGATCACGGCTCCGTTCGCGGCGGGTGCGTCGAACCAGACCGTCTCGATTTGCCGGAATCCGGCTTCCTCGAGCCACGCCGAATATTCGGCCGGCGTATAGTTTCGCCCTTCCGTCTCGATCAGCATGTTGAGGCTCATCAGCGCGGCCGGCGCCGGCCCGGTCTTTTCGTCATTGACGAGGAGCTCGCTGATGACGACTGCGCCGCCGCTCGGCAAAGCCTCGAAGGACCGGCGCAGCAAGGCGCGGTTCTTCGCCTCGTCCCAATCGTGCAGGATCATCGACAGGAGATGCACGTCGTGATCCCCGGGAAGCTGTTCGAAGAAGCTGCCGCCTATGGTTTCGATCCGGTTGGTCAAGCCGGCCTCGGCAATTTTTCCTGCGGCGATCGCAGCCACATGCGGCAATTCAAATACGGTCGCGCGTAGCGCCCCATACTGTTTGCAAAGCTCGATGTCGTACGCGCCCGATCCGCCGCCGATGTCGAGAAGGCGGCGGAAACGACTGAGATCCACGGCTTCGCCGAGCTTGCGCGCGGTCATCGTGGAGAGCGAATGCATCGCTTCCCAGAAGAGTGCCAGCATCACCGGATCCTCGCCGTCGAAGATCGAGGATTGCACCGCCGGGTCCCATGTGGTCGGCCGGTTCGTGTGCAGCGCCTCTGTAAGCCTTCCCCAGCCCGCGTAGAGCCGCTTGTCGGCCATCTGCACGAAGCCGCCGAAGTAATACGGCTTCCCGCGCACGAGATAGGCTTCGCTTAACGGCGTATTGCGATAGCGGCCGTCCGTTTTCTCCAGAAGCCCGAGTGCAGCGCAGCCGGTCAACAGCATCTCGGCCGGGCGTGGATGCAGGCCGAGCACTTCCACCAGCTCTGCAACCGTGGTGCCGCCGCTGCCCGCAAGGCTGCTGAAGAGGTCCAGCTCGTGTGCTGCGGCCAGAGTCTTGAAGGCCCAGAAACCGGTCGAAAGCGCCATCAGCGGGACGGCGGAAGGAAGCTCCGGCGTGGCGGCAATCGGCTGAACGTTTGCATGGTTGGCCGGACGCGCTGTCCGCGAAAGCTGACTGACCATGATCATCTCCCTTTCAGAGTGCGTTCGAACACCGCGTCTACCTTGCCGATATCAGGTTCGTGATCAGACCTGCCTTGACTTCAAGCACAGGCGCGGGGGCCTCGGCATGACCGATGTCTCTCAACTGATCGGCGGTCAAATTCGCGATCGTTCGCCGTCTTGAGACGGTCCGTTGCCAAGTCCTGAGAGCTGCAATTGCAGTCGCTGTGGTTTTCAATCCAAGCAGTCGCACTCTCGACGAGTGATCGACGCGAGTTTCCGCGCGAGGCATTTCAGCCTCCCATTTCCAGCCATCCGTCCGAGTTCCTCGGAGGTTTGCGGCCCGCCGGCCAGTTCGTCGGCGGTGTTCAGCTTCGCCGCCAAGCATAGCAATTGCGTCGTCAAGTAACCGCATGTTCTTGCCTCGCTTTGCGAAGCCCTCCGCCAGTCGACGCATAGCGCAGGCACTGCGGCGCTGTCAGCCCAAAAGCTCCGGGTTTTGTTCTGATCTTGCTGCGGAATGGACAGCGGTCTTGATGGTCGGCAGATTTTGTTTACCTGATTGGCATGTTGCGATTGCAGGACTACGCCATCTTCAACCATTTGCAGCAGTCGGGTGTTCCTTTGCGGGCCTCGGCACGCTTCGGGGAGGGCTTGGCGGCCGCGCTCTGGGAGCGGGAGGGACGCGGGCATTACCGCTACAACCCGGCCAATCACCATACGCTCAGTTTTTGGGTCGCCGAGGGTGCGGGCTTTCGCCGGCTGCGCGGACGCAGCTACGACCCCATCCATGGCGAAAGCAGCCTCTGGGTTGTGCCGGCGGGCGCACCGACCGCATGGGAGGCTGCCGGGAAAGGCCGGCTGCTCCACTTCTACATCCCGACGCCGGTGTTTGAAGCCCGGGTGGTGGAGACGCTCGATGCCGACCCCAGCCTGATAAGGCTGCGCGAAGAGGGCCTCCAACGCGACCCGTCGCTCGAACACATAATCCGCTCCACGGTGCTGCCGCTGTCGTGGGAGGAGCCGGCTGACCGCATCGCCATAACGCAGGCCGGCGAAATGCTGACCACCTATCTCGCGGTCCGCTGCAGCAAACGCCCACCGAGAGCGCTCTTCATCCGTGGGGGTTTGGCGCCAGTCGTTCTGCGGCGGTTGCAGGAGTATGTCGAAGCCCATCTGAAGCAGGACCTGACGATTGAGGACCTGGCTGCCGTGGCCGGTCTGAGCCCCTATCACTTCGCCCGCGCCTTCAAACGCTCGACGGGCTTTGGCCCCTATCGCTACGTGTTGCGGAGACGTACCGAGCGTGCCAAGCGGCTTATTGCAGCAGGAAAGACTCCGTTGTCCGACGTGGCACATGCCTGCGGCTTTGGCAGCCAGAGCCACTTTTCCGCCCGCTTCCGAGAGGTAACCGGACTGACTCCGCGCCAATTTGGCCGCTGCGTTCATGATCGGTCCCTGGTCGAGCGCGTCGGGATTGAGAATCTTTGAAGCAGCTTATCGCTGAATTCGTACCGAACCGGACCGACTGTATACGGCCCAAAGGCGACGGTAGGAAATCTGCCCTCGTGGCGCGTATCACACACCCGATCCACACACCGCATCCCCGCCTCTCTCCCGCGCAAGCCTGCCACAAGCTTGTTGAGGCATTGTCTGGCTAAGGAAGACCGACAAAAGGCGGACTTTCTTGGCGATTTCTCCACCCAGCGACATCGTTATGGATGTGGCCCCAAATCCATCGAGCCAATCCTCTCAATGTCCGGAATTGCGGTTGCTAAAAGCGCCCATCCGCCTGCTGCGGGAATTGCCGGCCGACGTCCATGCTTACTTCAGTGACCAGCTTGCGGCGAAGGGCCATGGCGTAGTCGTTTGGCCCCTTCGGCGTTATGACGAAGGCTTGGGAACCGCCAATGACCGATTTGGCAAAATAGGATGCCAACGGTCGATCGGGATTCTCATCTTGCGTTGGAATGGCGATCGCGTTGATCGTGTACCCCTTGGCAATGGCGTTCAGCCTGCTCGGTTGAACAGGAAGTCCGTCGTTGTTCTCACCATTGGAAGAGATGTCGATTACTTTCTTGGCCGCTTTTCCGGGAAACTGGTCGAGCAGCAGACTTCCAACGTCGATGGCTGAGGAAACGGATGTTCCTCTTCGCCCTCTACGGGTGAAGCCTGTATCGCCTTTCTTGCTGATCACCGACGCGGCCGCTCTGGCATCCTCCAGCCCGCAGATGCTTGTCCACGGCAGCACAATGCGTGTGTGCCCGGGACTCGACCATTCAAAGTAGGCCACACTGATGCAGCCAACGTAGTTCCGCGTGATGGCCGCGATGATCTCTGGCGAAGTGAGCGCCGCAGCATGACCCTTGCGCTGTAAATCGGCAATCTCTGGATCGATCGAGGACGAGAAGTCGACAGCGAATACAACGGCAACATCAACCTTGGCTGCGTGTGCCTGCGGTCCCCAAAACACCGAAGCTGCAAGTGTCCCCGCCAGCATCAAGAATGAGCCGGCACGCTTTGCCGGCCCTCCGGCCGATCGCTCTGTCGGCGGTGTCGGAATGCCCCTGCGTGTCGCACGCACCTGCCCGCGAAAGGAGGCCGCTGCGTCCTGATGCACACTTCCCAACATGTTATTCTCCATCTCAGCCCGCGCGGTCATCGCAGCGGCCTCGCGACACGTCCGGTCGCCATCGACACGGCGACCGCCGACGGGTCGATCGAAGCGGTCGGCGCCATGCCGGGCGGCGGTCGGGTTGGGAACAAATTCGCTTCACCGGCAAGGGTCATCGCATTCCTCCACTGGACCTGAATTGAGGGCGGAACGATTCCCCGCCCAGGCCGCAGGCACAGCCGCAAAGGCAGACGCCGCGTCGAAGGGAATCGGACCGGCCAGCAAGGGCGTGCGTGCCTGCGGCGTTCGGTTCGACATTGCGACGGACAGGATCGCGCCGAGAATGATCGCGGCACCCAGTGCGCCCGCGGGTGAGTTCCGTTCGCCGAGGAAGATCGCCGCGCCCAACGCCCCGAAGACGCTTTCGGCACTGACGATCACGGCGGCATGACTGGCCGGGGTGAAGCGCTGGGCGGCAATCTGCATGCCGAATGCGATTGCGGTGGAGAACACGCCGAGGACTGCGAGTTCCGGGCCGGCCGCAAGTGCAGCGGCCAGCGACAGGTTGCCTTGCAGTGCCCCGAGCGGCAGGGCAAAGGCGGCGGCGCCGAGGAACTGTGTCGCCGCGGCAGTGAACGGCCGCGCATGGGCTTGCATGTGGCGGCCAAGCTCGACCATCCAGAGCGCATAGCAGGCAGCCGACAGGATGGCGGTAAGATCGCCGCTGCTGAGACCGGCGATCCCGCCGGACAAGAGCATGGCACCGATCACGGTCAGCCCGGCGGCAGCGGTAAGGCTCGCTGTCGGACGTTCGCCGATGAGCAGCCAGGCGGCCAGTGGTGTCATCACCGTTGCCGTGCTCACCAGGAAGCTTGCATTCGTGACCGTGGCGCCGAGATAGCAAAGCTGCTGAAGCGTGATGGAGACGGCAAACAGAACGCCCACCCTGGCCAGGCTGGAAAGATAGCCCGGCCCGGCGGGCGGTCGCCTTTCGGTCAAGACGAAAGGCAGCACAAGCAGCCCACCGATCAGGCAGCGCAGGCCGACGGCACTCAGCGGGTCGAGATGAAAAAGCACCGTCTTTTGCGCGACATTGCCGAGGCCCCACAAAGCGGCTGCAAACAGCAGCAGCAAATTGGCTCTAGTCTTGGACACCCGCCACCCCCTCGAGCCAAAGCCTGTTGCTGACTCGGTTGGCCCTAATTCAGCGAAGGCTAATTGACCTTGCGTCACGACAGCGCTTGAGTGCGGGGCGCTAGAGTTCCGAAGCGTTAGTTTTGAGTTAGAATTTCGTCAGGCTGGAAGAGCAAATGCAAAATGAGGGCAGCGGCGCCAATATAATCTCACTCTTCGGTGGTTTCCGGATCGAAAATGGATCGGCGGATCCGCTCCGGCTGACAGGGAAAAGAGGTCCTGCGATCGTTGCCTATCTGGCCCGGTGTCCAGGCATGGTGGCGACACGGGAGAGACTGGCTGATCTGTTTTGGGGTGACAGCGATGGCGAACACTCGCGCAACAGCCTGCGGCAAACGCTCAGCGTCCTGCGTCGGGATCTGTCGCGCGCAGGTGTGGATCTTATCCATTCCCGCGGGGACCTAATCGGCCTCGCGCCAGACGCGGTTCGGGTTGACGTGGAGGAATTCGAAGCAGGCCTCTCGGCCCGTTCCGTGCAGGAACTCGAAAAGGCTCTGGCGAACTACACCGGGCCATTCCTCGACGGGCTTTATCTGGGAAGCAGTGGGTTCGATGACTGGGTCGCATCCGAACGCGACAGGCTGCTGAGCCGCGCACTCGAGGCCTTCGAAAAATTGGCCCGCCTCGTCGACGCGGAAACCGGGGTCATCCTGGTCGATCGTGTTCTGGCCATGGAGCCGACGCGGGAAGAATCCTACCGGCTCAAGATGGAATTGCTACTCGCATGTGGTCAACACGACAGGGCGATTAGGACATACGAGGCCTGTAGAAGCATGCTGAAGAAGGATCTCGGCGTCGACGTTGGCCCGCAGACGCGAGCGCTTTGGCAATCCGTGCTGTCTGCCGTCGCCACGGCGTCAAATGTGCAGTCGGCAAATACGGTTCCAGCCAGCCAGCGCCTCGGGCACCCATCGATCAGCGTTGCCGACTTCATCAATCTGACCGGAAAGCAAGGCGACGATTTTTTCGCCAAGGGACTGGTCCAGGACATCACCACGGCCCTCTCCGAGGTCGCCGACTATATCGTGCTTTCCGCATTTCCACCCGTGGAGAAGAACGGCCCTGCCGAAGAAACCAAAATCCCGGGAATGCTCCGGGCGCAATATGTGCTCAGCGGCAGCGTCCAGAGATCCGGCAATGGGTTGAGGGTGAACATCCAGCTTGTCGATGCCGCCAGCGGCCATAATGTCTGGGCCCAGAAGTTCGACGGCCACTCCGAGAACGCGCTCGAATTCCAGGACAGGATCGCACAATCGGTCGTTCTGGCCGTGATCCTCGACCTTCAACTGACCAACTGGAAAGTCCGCGACAAGAGCCCGCCCGGTCCCCCGGAAGTGCGCAGGTTGGTGAACGAAGCTCTCATGAAATATTTTGAAATGACCCGGGATTCGCTGTTGGTCGGGATAGAGCTTGCCGAGAAGGCTGTCGCGATAGCTCCCGACAACGCTCGTGCGAAGCGAACGCTCTCGATCGTAATTTCCATGGGCGTGGCGTTTGGCTCGCTGCCCCGGGAGCCAGGGCAGATCGAGCGTGCGGTCGAGCTTGCGGAAGCAGCGGTACGGGCAGTGCCTGACGACGAAATTGCCCGCTGCATCCTGTCATTCGCTCTCGAAAGTTCCGGTCGCATCGACGAGGCGATCGCCGAGTGCCAACATGCGATCAGCCTCAACCCGAGCTATCCGACCGGCCATGGCGACATTTCGATGCTCTTTGCGTTGCGCGGACAGGTCGGTGAAGCAGTGCGTGAAGCCAACGAGGCAATCCGGCTCGGAACGCATGACGTCATCGACTTCTGGCGTCACCATGGCCTGGCTGTTGCACTGTTCGCCGGCGGAGACGATCGGCGGGCGCTCGAAGCCGCCCGCAGGGTGGTCAGGACAAAGCCGGGATTCGTTCGCGGCGCCCTCTACTGGGCTGCTGCCGCGTCGGCAACCGGAAACAACGAAGAGGCCTCGCGGGCCATTCATCATTGCCTGTCGCAACTTCCGCATCTCAACCTGGGTAATGTCTGCCCCGGTTTTGTGCCGCGCTATGTGAAGGATCATCATCACGCGAGATTCCTTGAAATGCTGTCGAGGGCTGGCCTTCCTGCGTCCTAGTGGAACCTGACTACGCGACCGGGATCCGGAGAAACCAGATCAAGCCTGCCGCTTGGCAAGCCTGCCACAAGCTTGCTGAGGCATGGTCTGGCTAAGGAAAACCGACAAAAGGCGGACTTTCTTGGCGATTTCTCCACCCAGCGACATCGTTATGGATGTGGCTCGAGCCGTCGACCCGACGGACATCGAGGCCGCCCGTGCCGCGCTGACGAAGCGGGCCAGTAGTGCTGCGGGCGCGTTTTCGGTCGACGGCGCCGCTTCGGTCGATGCCGGCTCGATCCTGTCGCGCGCCACTGCCGACAAGGCAGCCGCCGCAACCGATCCCGCCAAGAAATTCAAGAAGTTCGAGGCGATGGTGCTGCAGACCTTCATCCAGAACATGCTGCCCAAGGACACCGAAGGCGTCTACGGCAAGGGGCTGGCCGGCGACATGTGGAAATCGCAGCTTGCCGAGCGCGTGGCCGACGTGATGGCCGAACGCGGCGGCATCGGCATCGCCAAGTCGATGCTCGCCGACCACTATGTCGAGGGCAAGCGCATCGTGCCGGTGGGTCCGGTTTCGGGCGGGCCGGAAAAGACCGAGATCGATCAACAGAACAGCCTGTCGGCCTCGCTGGTCCACGAATTGCAGCGCAGGGCGGCGCGGTCGATCACCGGTGACGAGACCACCGTCAAGACAGATATCAAGATCTAGGGCATAGCCCCGGAACCGGAAACCCGGTTTTGGGAAAGATCCCGCTCAACCAAGCAGATAGTGCGTATCCGAGTTCAATCTAACCAGACCGGGATTTCTCATGGCCGACTTTTCGGAATTCACCGCCAACCTGCCAGCACGCACGACCGCGTCGGAAGCGCCGATCCCCTTCGCGCGGCCTGGCAATCTCGCCGCCATCATCGGCCGTATCGAGGAAGTGGTCGAGGAAGAGACGGCCGGCATCCGCAACGCCACCAACTATGATCTCAAGGCATCGAACGCCCGCAAGAGCCGCTATCTCTATGAGCTGACCCGCGCCATGAAGGGCGGCAGCGAAGCCGAATTCCTCGAACAGCACCGCGAGGGCCTGACCCGGCTGCGCCAGAAGCTGGCGAAAAACGAGGCGGCGATCCTGGCGCACCTCAGCGCTGTCAATGAAGTCGCCAGCCTGCTGCGGCACGCCATCCAGCGCGCGGAAACCGATGGCACCTATTCGGCCGGCGAATTCGGCTGGGCAAAGGCATGATGTCGGGCACAAAGGACACATCAGTGAGGCTGATCAGGCAACAGGGCAGCGTCATGGCGCCATCGCAAGGGAATGACAGGGCCCGATGATCAAGGTCATCGCCATCGCCGTCTGGATCTGCGCCGCCACGCTGGGCGCCGTGTTCTATTCGTTCCAGGCGGCCGGTGAGCGTGGCGTCGGCGAAACGCCGAAGCCGATGCTGGGCGGCCTCGACTACGTCAAGACCGACATCATTTCGGTGCCGTTGATCCGCGATTCCCAGATCGGCGGCTACTTTCTGACCAAGCTAGTCTACACGGTCGAACCCGAGCAGATAAAGAAGCTGTCCATTCCGGCGGAAGCGCTGATCACCGACCAGGTCTATTCCTACCTCTATTCCAATCCGCAGATCGACTTCACCAAGGAGGCGACGATTGATCTCGATGCCTTCCGCGCCGCGATCCGCGATACCGTCAACACGCGTGTCGGCACCCCTTTGGTGCATGAGGTTCTGATCGATCAGGTCAATTTCCTGTCGAAGGACGAAATCCGCGACAACTGGCTGCGCCGCAAGAAAAGCGAGACCGCGGCGGAAATGACCAAGGCGTTCAAGGAACACTGAGTTGCCCTGCTCATAGGCCCCGATCACATCGAGCCTCACCTGCCGCCAGGGCAGGAACCAGCCGCCGGAATCCGCGTTGACGTAAACGTCAACCCAAAGCTATATGCGGCAGCGACCGTGATCGCGAAACCGCGGCATGGGCTTCGGCTGGATCGAAGCGCCGTTGCGAGACAGATGCAACCAGACAAGGAGAACAGCGTGAGCGTTCAGGAGATTGCCGAGAAGATCAAGTCGCGCGTGGCAAGCAGCGGGTTCGATCGTTCCGTGAAATTCGACACCGGCAGCGACGGCGTCATCGTCATCGACGGCGCGACCGTTTCGACCACCGATGCGCCCGCCGACTGCACCATCAAGCTCTCGCTCGACGACCTGGATTCGCTGATCGCCGGCGACCTGAACCCGACCATGGCCTTCATGACCGGCAAGATAAAGGTCGAAGGCGACATGACCGTCGCCATGGCGCTCAGCCAGCTGATCGGCTGACCACTTTCGGTCACACAAAACGCCGCCCGATGGGCGGCGTATTGTTTTGAATGAAGATGCGCCGCTTCAGGCGGCTTGAGGCATCAGGCCGCCGAATTCAGTTCCTGCGCCTTCAGCTTGCGCCCTGCCGCCTTCAGCGTGCCTTCGACGCCGTCCAGCGTGCCTTCCACCAGTTCCAGCGCCAGCAGGCGGTGCCGCTCATAGGGCCCCGGCATGGCAAGCGAACCGGTCCTGGCGGCCGAGAATCCGAAGCGTGCGTAATAGGGCGCATCGCCGACCAGCAGGATCGCGGCATGGCCAAGACGCGCCGCCTCGGCGATGGCGTGGCGCATCAGCGCCGAGCCGATGCCGACACTCTTGAGCGACGGATCGACGGCGAGCGGGCCAAGCAGTAGCGCTGCCGGGCCGCCCTCGCCCAACCGCACATCCCACAGCCGCACGGTGCCGGCGACGCCGCCCGCCGCATCGCGGGCAACGAAGGCCAGGCCTTCCGAAGGCCGCCGGCCAAGCCGCAGCTTCTCCGACGATTTCTTCCGCCGCTTCGGCCCCATGGCCCGATCGAGCAACGCCTCGCGCGCCGCGACATCGGCAGCGGTTTCGGCGACCATCACAAAGGCCGGTGCGTGGCCCACGATTTCAACTGACATTTCCATTTCCGTCATCCCTGGCGAGCGGAGATTGTTCCACAGGCGAGCCCGGGTGGACGACAGACGCCCACCTGGGATGATCTGATCGGTTCTTTCGAACCGTCAGATCACGTAGGATCGGAGAGGCTCGAAGCCGTTGAAAGCGACCGCCGAGTAAGTGGTCGTGTAGGCGCCGGTGCCTTCGATCAGCACCTCATCGCCGATCGTCAGCGACAGCGGCAGCGGATACGGCGTCTTCTCGTACATCACATCGGCCGAATCGCAGGTCGGGCCGGCGAGCACGCAAGGTGCGGTCTCCGTGCCGTCATGCGCGGTGACGATCGGGTAGCGGATCGCCTCGTCCATCGTCTCGGCCAGACCGCCGAACTTGCCGATGTCGAGGAACACCCAGCGCACATTGTCGTTGGCGGCCTTCTTCGAGATCAGCACGACTTCCGACTTGATGACGCCGGCGTTGCCAACCATGCCACGGCCCGGCTCGATGATGGTCTCGGGAAGCGCATTGCCGAAATGCTTGCGCAGCGCCGAGAAGATCGCCTGGCCATAGGCCTGGGCGGCCGGCACGTCACGCAGGTAGCGCGTCGGGAAACCGCCGCCCATATTGACCATCTTCAAGACGATGCCTTCCTCGGCGAGCGTCGCGAACACCACCTTGGCGTCCGCCAGCGCGCGGTCCCAGGCGGTCAGGTCGGTCTGCTGCGAGCCGACATGGAACGACACGCCATAGGCGTCTAGGCCAAGCCCCTTGGCGTGGCGCAGCACGTCGACGGCCATCGCCGGCACACAGCCGAACTTGCGCGACAGCGGCCACTCGGCGCCCTCGCCGTCGGTCAGCACGCGGCAGAACACGCGCGCGCCGGGAGCGACGCGGGCGATTTTCTCGACCTCTTCGACGCAATCGACGGCGAACAGGCGGATGCCGAGCTGGTAGGCGCGTGCGATGTCACGCTCCTTCTTGATGGTGTTGCCGAAGGAGATGCGGTCCGCCGGCGCACCGGCGTCCATCGCCATCTCGACTTCGGCAACGGAAGCGGTGTCGAAGGATGAGCCCATCGCAGCAAGCAGGCGCAGGATTTCCGGCGCCGGGTTCGCTTTCACCGCATAGTAGATTTTCGAATCGGGCAGCGCCTTCTCGAAGGCGCGGAAATTGTCGCGCACGACATCGAGGTCGACGACGAGGCAAGGGCCGGACGGACGTCGGGTGGCGAGGAAGTCAAGGATGCGCTGGGTAGCCATCGGGGTCTCTCCATCAGCGCCTTTCGGCGCGCAATAAGGCTGCGGACGCGGGCTGTCAGCCTCGCGAACACGCGGTGGACAAAGGCGGGACGGAAATCCATGGAACCAGCCGGTGGAGACCCCGGAACCATGAAGCGCCGTCTCGCGGCGGTGAACCTTGGCCTTGCCCGGCCTCGATTCGCTTTGTCTGCCTTGGCTTGGATGGGAGACCCGTCCGCACTGCCGGCAATGAAGGTGTGCCTCTTCAGTAACCCCGGTCTTTGGACAACCGGCAGAGAACCAGAAAGGCCCGCACCGTCGTTGCTTCAAGGTGTCCTCGGGCTGGCGGTTGGCCGCTAGACCGACTGGAGGGGTTGGCTCCAGTTACCTTACCGATTTCCCTCACCATTCGAGGATCGGCGGACACCCACAGGCACGTGCGACTTTGGGCAAGCGCGATATATGGCTGGTTGCCGTCACAATCAATAAAAATCGTATCCCAGGTTGTAAAATTTCTGACATCGAACGATGTTGCGGCAACCGTATCCGGATATCGAACGATGACAGGCACGCACGGCCCTCTCAACGCCTTTCTCGATCTTCGCCAGATGCCGGTCGCACATGCCGAGCTGGGCCCGCTGGCCGGCCTGCGGCTGGCCGTCAAGGACATCTACGACGTCGCCGGCTACCGCACCGGTTGCGGCAACTTGCAGAAATTCACTGACAGCCACGCCGCCTCGCGCACGGCACCGGCCGTGCAGGTGATTCTCGATGCCGGCGCGCGCTTCGTCGGCAAGACCCAGACCGACGAACTTGCCTTCGCGCTGTTCGGTCAGAATGCGCATTTTTCGTTTCCGGTGAACCCGGCAGCGCCCGACCGCGTCACCGGCGGCTCGTCATCAGGGTCGGCGGCGGCGGTGGCGGGCAGGCTGGCCGAGATTGCCACCGGCTCCGACACCGGCGGCTCTATCCGCGCCCCGGCGAGCTTTTGCGGTCTGATCGGGCTGCGCACCACGCATGGGCGCATTTCGCTCGATGGCACGATGGAGCTGGCGCCGAGCTTCGACACGTTCGGCTGGTTCGCCGACGACATCGAGACCTACGAGACCGTCGGCAAGCTGCTGCTCGGTCGCGACCCGCACCAGCACACATTGGACCGCCCGCTGGCGCTGGAATGGCTGGACGCACTGGTTGCTCGTCCGGCGCTTGCCGAATATGCCGGAATGAAGGCGCTGGCGAGTGCGGTGTTCGGCGCTACGGCGACGCCGGCAGTGCGCTTCACCTCGTCTCCCGATGAACTCTACTGGTGCTTTCGCCGGCTGCAGGCCAGGGAGGCCTGGGCGGTGCATGGCGAATGGATCACCAGTGGCGAGCGCCAGCTCGGTCCCGGTGTCGAAGAACGTTTCGGCTTTGGCCGTGCCGTCGACGACAAAACAGCGCAGGCCGAGAAGGGGCGCCGGCTGACGTTTCGCGGCGAACTGGGCGCCCTGCTCGGCAAGGACGGGTTCCTTATCCTGCCTACGGTTCCGGGCCCGGCGCCATACGTGGACAGTACGCCGGAGCAGTTCCAGGCCTATCGCGAACGGGCGCTCCAGCTTCTGTGCCTGGCCGGCCTGTCCGGCTTTCCACAGATCACCTTGCCCATCGGCTCGGTCGCCGGCGCCCCGTTCGGCCTGTCGCTGCTTGGCCCTTCCGGCAGCGACATTGCCCTGATACGGCTCGGCCGGAGACTTCTCGACGCCGCACGAAAGGCCTGACCATGGACACACTGACCCGCATGCGTGCCTTCATCGACGTGGTCGAGGCCGAGGGCTTTTCGGCGGCGGCACGCAAGATCGGCCGCTCCAAGGCATTGCTGTCGAAATATGTGCGCGAACTGGAGGACGAGCTCGGTGCGCTGCTGCTCAACCGTACCACGCGCCAGTTCTCCATGACCGAAGCAGGCCACACCTATTACCGGCGCGCCTCGGAGATCGTGCGCGAGGTCGACAGCCTGGCCGACGCCGTGCGCGAATCCTCCGGCGACGTGCGCGGCCGGATCAAGCTGTCGGCGCCGCGCACCTTCGCCGATGCACCGATCGGCCAGTCGCTGATCGATTTCGCCAAGCAGCATCCCGACATCGTGCTCGACATCCAACTCGACGACCGCTTCGTCGATCTGGTCGAGGAAGGCTTCGACCTCGCGGTGCGCATCTCGCGGCTGGAGAACTCGTCGCTGATCGCCAGGCGGCTGGCGCCGTTTTCGATAAAGCTATGCGGCTCCCCGGAACTGATAGCCAAGCATGGCATGCCGACACGGCCGCAGGATCTCAGCCGCATGCCCTGCATCGTCGACACCAATGGCCGCGGCCTGAACAACTGGCCGTTCAAGGGCGATAATGGCGATCCGGTGAGCGTTTCGGTGTCGGGTCCAGTCGAGGTCAACAGCCCGATGACGGCGCGAGCCGCGGCCGTGGCCGGATTGGGGTTCACCGTCTTGCCGGATTTCATTGCCGCGCCCGACCTCGCCAGCGGCCAGCTGGTGGCGGTGATGGATGACCGCATCCTATCGGGCGGCGGCATCTTCGCCGTCTACCCGCACCGCCGCTATCTGCCGGCCAAGGTCCGCGTTTTCGTCGACTTCCTGGTGCAGTGGTTCAGGACGCGTGAGGTTGCCTGACCCACTTCGGCCGCGTCCGGTCCCAATTTCGCCCCCTTTCTGATAACTCTCGACATCTTTCCGAGGCCAATGGAATCGCGACCGAGAATGCACCTGAAACGGCACGCAATCATGCTGGCTTCGGCCTTGGCGGCGACATTCGCCGCCACCGGACCGGCTGAGGTGCACCCGCACGTCTTCGCCGAAGCCCGCCTTGATGTGATCCTCTCCCCGGATCACCAAAGTGTGAAAGCCCTGCGTCACCTCTGGCGCTTCGACGATCTGTTTTCCTCGACGGTGATGATGGAGTTCGACAAGAACTCCGACCTGAAGCTCGACGACAAGGAGTTGAAGGAGGTCGCCGACACCGTCCATGCCTCGCTGGCCGAGTTCAATTACTTCCAGCTCGTCACCGTCGACGGCAAGGACGTGGCGATGACGCCGCCGCCGCATCTGATGGCCAATTTCGACAACGACCAGCTGATCATCCTGTTCGAATCCGAGCCGAAGGTACCGATCAAGCTCAACGGCAAGATCGATATCGGCGTCTACGATCCGACCTTCTACACGGCGATCGACTTCACCGAGGATTCCAACATCACGGTTGAAGGCCTGCCGTCGAACTGCACCAGCAAGGTGATCCGTCCGGACCCGGACGAAGCGATCAAGGAAAACCAGAAGACGCTCACCGATGCCTTCTTCAACGATCCGACAGGCACCGACATGAGCAAGATCTTTGCCACCAAGCTCGAACTGACCTGTCAGCCAGAAGGATGAAGCCGGTGACGAAACCGTCCCTGCGTTTGGCATTTGGCCTGTTGGCCGTCACTGTCGCCATGATGCATTTTGCCAACGCCGCCCATGCCCAGAGTTCGCTCGGCATCGGCGTCAATGACGGCATGGCGCCCACCACCGGCCCCTTCGCCCACATCCTGATGTGGATCAATCTCAGGCAGCAGGAATTCTACCGCGCGCTGGCGACCGCGATGAAGGCGATGCGGCAGGACGGCAGCAAGATTTGGATACTCGTCGGCCTGTCCTTCGCCTACGGCATCTTCCATGCCGCCGGCCCCGGCCACGGCAAGGCGGTGATCTCGTCCTACATGGTGGCCAACGAAGTGGCGCTGCGGCGCGGCATCCTGCTGTCCTTCGTCTCGGCGCTGCTGCAGGGCCTGACGGCGATCGCGGTGATGGGGGTCGCCTATTTCGTCCTGCGCGGCACCTCAGTGTCGATGACAGACGCGGCCTGGTTCATGGAAATCATGAGCTTTGTCTTCGTCACCCTGTTTGGCGCCTGGCTGCTGTGGCGCAAGCTCGGCCCCGCCGTCCTGCGCCTGTTTGGCAAAGGCCCCGCCTACAGCCTGTCGGCGGCTCATGCTGGCCATTCTCATGCCGGCCATTCGCATGCAGCCCATGACCATTCGGCACATGCCCATTCGCACGCCCTGCACACGCATGACAATCACGACCATGCGCATGGCCATTCGCATGATCACGATGCGCACGATCATGATCATGGCAAACACGGTCATGCGCATCACGCGGCAGGCGAGGTCTGCGACACCTGCGGCCATTCGCATGCACCCGATCCGGCGTTGCTGTCGGGCGACCGCTTCGACTGGCGCACGGCTTGGTCGGCCGTGGCCGCTGTCGGCATTCGTCCCTGCTCCGGCGCGCTGATCGTGCTCAGCTTCGCCCTGCTCAACGGACTTTGGCTGGGCGGCCTGCTGTCGGTTCTGGCAATGTCGCTGGGCACCGCGATCACCGTTTCGGCCCTGGCCACACTCGCGGTGACCGCCAAGAACTGGGCGGTGTATTTCGCCGGCGACGGCCGCATGGGCAACCGCATCCACTCGATCGTCGAGATCGGCGGCGCGGCCTTCGTCTTCCTGTTCGGACTGTTGCTGCTGTCGGCGAGCCTGACATCAGGCGGGTGATTTTCCCCGCCGTAGTGCTGTAGGTTTAACTCGCGATCTTGCCGCCGAGTTCGTCCTCGATGTGAGCGCGGATGATCTCATCAAAACTCTTTTCGGCGACAAAGCCGAGTTCCCTCGACCGCCGCGCCTCGAACCGGGTCGGCCAACCCTTGACGATCGCCCAGATCGTCTCGTCCGGCTCCTCGCGGATCAGGCTTGCCACCTTCGGCCCGGCGATGCGTTCCAGCGCCTCGATCTGCTCGCCAACGGTGACGGCGACGCCGGGCATCGTCAGATTGCGGCGCGGTCCGACAGCGGCGCCATCGATCTCCGCCGCATGGATCAGGAAATTGACCGCCGAACGCGGGCTGGCGTGGGTGTGCACGACGGAGCGCGGCACCGGCAGGATCGCCTCGTGGCCGCTCAAGGGCTCGCGGATGATGCCGGAAAAGAAGCCCGACGCCGCTTTGTTCGGCTTGCCTGGCCGCACGCAGATGGTCGGCAGCCTGATGCCGATGCCGTCGAAGAAACCGCGCCTGGAATAGTCGGCCAGCAGCGCTTCGCTCATCTGCTTCTGGGTGCCGTAGGAGGTCAGCGGCGTCGGATGGAAGTCATCCGGAATGACATCCGGGAACGGCGCGCCGAACACCGCGATCGACGAGGTGAAGACGACGCGCGGTGCAAAGCCCGCCAGGCGAATGGCATCGAACAGGGCGCGGGTGCCATCGAGATTGACACGGTAGCCGAGATCGAAGTTCGCCTCCGCCTCGCCGGATACGATGCCGGCGAGATGGAAGACGACATCGGGCCGCGACGCGACCAGGCGCTCGGTGGCACCCGCCTCGGCAAGATCGCCGGTGTGGAGGGTGACGCTGACCCCGTCCATGACAGGTGCCTGCGGCGGCACGATATCGTGCAGGTCGAGCGCGGTGATCTTGCCGCCGCGCAGTGTGCCGTCCTTGGCCAGCCGGGCGATGAGCTTGCGGCCGACCATGCCTGCGGCGCCGGTGATCAGAATGCGCATGTCGAAAATCCCTTGCCTATTTACCCTGGTTTTTGCGCTGGTTGCGGGCCCGCAGCCAGAACACCGAGAAGAACGCCAGCACGAAGACGATGCCAAAGGCGCCGGCCAGCACGGTCGAAAGGCTGCCAAGCGCCAGCATCATGGTCGGCAGATAGTAGGCGCCGATGCCGAACAGAAGCATGATCCACACCGCTGCGATGGCCGCATTCCTGGTGTCGCGATCCATCACGCCGCGTCCGGGCAGTGGGCGTTCATCAAGCTGGTTTTCAAGGTTTGGAACTCCTAAGGCAGGACGACCAATCGATCGGTCCTAGTGATGGTGGTCGTGATACGCGGCCGCTTCATGCCCGTGGTCGTGGTCGTCGCCATCGTCGGCGCACTGTCCGAATTCCGGTTCCACGGTGGCATGGCTGATGCCGTGCTCGCTGGCAAGCCGCTTCTTGACGGCGCTGACCGCCTGGTGCGCGTCGACGCCCTCGTCGAGGCAGGCATGCAGCGTCGCCATGTTGCTGGTGCCGTCGAGCGACCAGACATGCATGTGATGCACTTCGCGCACGCCCTGGATCGTCGCCTCGATATCCCTGGCTATGAGATCGCGGTCGAGGCTGGGCGGCACGCCCTCAAGCAGGACATGGGCGGCTGCGCGCATCAGCGACCATGCCGTATACAGGATCAGCAGCGAGACAAGGACCGACAGGATCGGGTCTATCGGCGTCCAGCCGGTCGCCAGGATGACCAGCGCGGCAGCGATGGCCGCGGCCGAGCCAAGCAGGTCGCCCAGCACATGCAGGATGGCGCCACGCATGTTCAGGTTTTCGCGATCGCCGCCATGCAGCACGAAGAACGAACCGATATTGACCAGCAGGCCGAGGATCGCCACCACCAGCATCGGCCCGCCAAGCACCGGTGCCGGCGCCTGCAGGCGCCCCCAGGCCTCGTAGACGATCCATAGCGCGATGACGAAGATGGCGATGCCGTTGGTATAGGCCACCAGCGTCTTGACCCGGCCGAAGCCGTAGGTGAGGCGAACGGTCGCCGGACGCCCGGCAAGATGAAACGCATACCAGGCAAGGCCGAGCGCGATCGCATCGGCGAGCATGTGGCCGGCATCGGCCAGCAGCGCCAACGACCCGGTGAGGATGCCGCCGATCGCTTCAGCGACCATGAAGCCGCCGGTCAGGCAGGCCGCGATAAGCACGCGTTTCTTGTCGGTCGAGCCATGCACATGACCCGGCCCATGATCGTGCCCAATGTGATCATGCCCGCTATGATCGTGGGTGTGGGCCAATGGCAAACTCCCGTTACGCGCCTGATCTCACGCACCGAACTGCGCGCGAAAATCCTCAAGCCGTCGCTTCTGCTGGCCGTCGCCATCGAAATTGGCCGGATCGAGCCACGCCTCATAGGCCTTGCGCAAGGCCGGCCACTCCTTGTCGATTATCGAATACCATGCCGTATCGCGGTTTTCACCCTTGACGATGAGATGCTGGCGGAAAATGCCCTCGAACTTGAAGCCGAACCGTTCGGCAGCCCGCTTCGATGGCTCATTGCGGTTGTTGCACTTCCATTCGTAGCGGCGATAGCCAAGCTCGTCGAAGATGTATTTCATGAACAGGAACTGCGCTTCGGTCGCTCCCGGCTTACGCGAGATGAGTGGCCCCCAATAGATGTTGCCGATCTCGATGACGCCGTAGGCCGGATCGATGCGCATCAGCGTCTGGCGTCCGGCGACCTTGCCGCTGGCCTTGTCGATGACCGTGAAGAACAGCGGATCCTCGCTGGCCTCCACCTTGTCCAGCCATGGCTGGAAGGCGGCACGGGTCTCCGGCGGATAGTCGGGCAGCCAGGCGAAGCGCCCATCGACATCGGACACGGACGACGCCTCATACAGGCCATCGCCATGTTTTGCGGCGCTCAGCGGTTCAAGCCGGACATACCGGCCGTCGATGGCCTTGCGTTCGGGCCGCGGGCGCGGTTGCCAGTCTTTGAGATTTTCCGACACCGAAAGCTCCAATCCGTTTGACTTTTGCGGCCTGAGGCTCACAAAAACGCGACCCAACAGCAAGAACCACACGGACGGGAAAAATGCTCCACACGATTTCGGCCTTCGACCGTCTCGGCGAAGAAAACGCCTTTGCCGTGCTCGCGAGGGCCACAGCACTGGCCCAACAAGGCCGCGACATCGTCAATCTCGGCATCGGCCAGCCCGACTTCAAGACGCCGCAGCACATCGTCGAGGCGGCGATCAAGGCGCTACGCGACGGCCATCACGGCTACACGCCGGCCAATGGCCTGCTGGCGACGCGCGAGGCGGTGGTGCGGCGCACGCTGACCACCACCGGCGTCGAGGTGTCGCCCGAAGCGGTGATGATCCTGCCCGGCGGCAAGCCGACCATGTTCGCAGCGATCCTGATGTTCGGCGAGCCTGGCGCCGAGATCCTCTATCCGGACCCTGGCTTCCCCATCTATCGCTCTATGATCGAGTTCACCGGTGCAGCACCTATTCCAGTGCCGATGCGCGAGGAAAACGGCTTTGCCTTCTCCGCCGAGGAGACGCTGGCGCTGATCACCTCCAAGACCAGGCTGTTGATCCTCAATTCGCCCGCCAATCCGACCGGCGGCGTCACGCCGCGCGCCGAGATCGAGAAACTGGTCCAGGGTCTGGAGGCGCATCCGCAGGTCGCCATCCTCTCCGACGAGATCTACGACGTGATGACCTATGACGGCGAGACGCATTGCTCTCTGCTTGGCTTTCCCGAGATCCGCGACCGGCTGATCGTGCTCAATGGCTGGTCGAAGACCTGGGCGATGACCGGCTGGCGCATGGGCTGGTCGATCTGGCCAAATGGCGACGAGGGTGCCCATCTCTACGACAAGGTGCGCAAGCTGGCGGTCAATTGCTGGTCCTGCGTCAACGCCCCGAGCCAGTTTGCCGGCATCGCGGCAATCGACGGCCCGCAGGACGATGTCGACAAAATGATGCGCGCCTTCGACCGCCGCAGGAAGATCGTTGTCGAGGGATTGAACGCCCTGCCCAACATTTCCTGCATCACGCCCAAGGGCGCGTTCTATGCTTTCCCCAACGTCTCGAAGACCGGCTGGAAAGCAAAGAAGCTAGCTTCGGCGCTGCTCGACGAGGCCGGCGTGGCGCTCATCGGCGGCCCCGATTTCGGCATTCTCGGCGAAGGCTATATCAGGCTCTCCTACGCCAATTCCGAGGAGAACATTTTGCGCGCGCTGGAGCGGATCGGAGCATTCCTGGCGAAATGAGCGTCACAGCGCGCCGATGGGCTCTTTCCGGTTGTTGCGACTGGCGACCATGATGGTGTCATGATCCGTCCGGAGACGCACGGCCAGGGCTGGGCGTGCGTGCTGGGAACAGCTACGCTCCCCTGGATCAGGATCGAAGCGGGTGCCTCAGATGTTCTATGCAATCCTTGCCTATCACGTGGAAGATGCCATCAAGGCGCTGACGCCGCAGGAAGATGCCGCTCTGATGGCCGACTTGCTCAAGATACATGATGGGCTCTACGCCGACGGCAGCCTCGGACCTTCGGCGCGGCTTGGGGCGACACAATCCGCCTTCACTTTGCGCGGGCCAGGCGAGGGAACCGTCATTGACGGGCCATTCGCCGAGACCAAGGAACAGCTTCTCGGTCTCTATATCGTCGACTGCGCGACGCGCGACGATGTGATCGCCATCGCGCGCGACTTTCGCCGCGTCAATCCGACCGCCGTCTACGAGATCCGTCCCGTCGCGCTCTACCTTCCGGGCGGGCCGTTGGCCGGGAAATAACTACCCACGCCCCACAAACGGCATCTTGGTCGCCATCACCGTCATGAACAGCACGTTGGCGTCGAGCGGCAGGCTGGCCATGTGGACGACGGCGTCGGCAACGCGCTGAACGTCCATCACAGGCTCGGCGGCGATCAAGCCGTTGGCCTGCGGCACGCCGACCGTCATCGGCTGTGCCATGTCGGTCAGCGCATTGCCGATGTCGATCTGACCGCAGGCGATGTCATAGGGTCTTCCGTCGAGCGCCAACGTCTTCGTCAATCCGGTGATGGCGTGCTTGGTCGCGGTGTAAGGCACGGAGCCCGGACGCGGCGCGTAGGCCGACACCGAGCCATTGTTGATGATGCGGCCGCCCATCGGCCGCTGCTTGCGCATGGCGCCAAAGGCGGCGCGGGCGCACAGGAACGAACCGGTGAGATTGACGCCGACGATATCGTTCCACACCTCGATCGGGATCTCGTCGATCAGCGTCGATTTGTAGCCCATGCCGGCATTGTTGAAGAGCAGGTCGACGCGACCGAAGGCCGCCGCCACCGTCTCGAACAGATCATCGACCTCACTGGGCCTGCTGATATCGCAGGCAACCGCCAATGCCTTGGCATCGGTGCGGCCAACTTCGGCGACCGCGGCATCCAGCACCGACTTGCGGCGCCCGCAGAACACCGTGTTCCAGCCGGCCTTGAGCAGCGCCGTGGCGACGCTCTTGCCGATGCCGGTGCCGGCGCCGGTGACGATGGCGGTTCTTTTTACGATCATGGCTGTTGTCCTCCGGCAATGACGCGCGCTCGCACTATTTTCCGGGTTTGCGCAAGAAGCAAAGGCATCGCAAATGACGGCGGCGATGGCAAGCCGAAGCACAAAGCATGATCCGAAATTGGGATCCGATTTTGCTGGAGATCATGCTCAGGCGACCAGATCGTGCCGACAAAAAGGGCGGTCATTGGCGACCGCCCTGATCTGAACCGGGCTTGGGAGGAGGAAAGCCGATCCGACTGGTTAGAATGATGCGCTTGCTGGGTTAACGAAAGGTTAACGCGAAACAGGCAGCCTGTGCCGTTTTGGCCTACCAGCGCGGATTGGGTGAAGTTCCGGCCTTGGCCGGCACCTTGGCTGCCGAAACCGTCGCCTCGACATGATCGACCAGCGCATCCGGCAGGCCAAGCCGGCCGGCCAGCAGGTCGAGGTAGCCGCGCTCGGCACGTGTGTCGGGATCGATGGTCAGGCGCGATGCGGTGTAGAGTTCGAGCTTCTGCGCATCGGTCTGGGCGCCGGCCACCAGCGCGTCGAGGTCAAGCGGACTCGCCAGCTCCGCCATCAGGAATTTTTCGGCATCGGAGCCAATTCCCGAAAGGCTCAACTTGCCGGCGATCTTCTGGCGCTCGTCATCGTCGATATGGCCGTCGGCCTTTGCTGCCGAGATCATCGCCCGCACCAGGATGAGGGTGAATTCATCCTCGCCTTGCGGTGCCTGCGATGGGTGGAAGGCGGTGTCCTTGGGCGGCGGCAACAGTTCCGGCTCGGCGGCCGGCGCCTCGGCCGGTGCATTGCCGGCCTTGTAGTTCTGGTAGGCCTTGTAGGCGAGGCCACCGATCGCGGCCAATCCACCGAGCTTCACCGCGGTGCCCGTCACCTGGCGGCCGGCACCGGTTCCGAGCAGCACTGCAGCGAGCGCGCCGGCGGCCAGCGGATTGTCCTTGGCCATCTGCACTGCCTGACCCGCCTTGTCGCGAACGGTGCCGCTGGTGCCGGGGATTTGCGAACCGAGCAGATCGTCGAGAAGCTTCTTGGGATCGAACATTCAATGCCTCCAGGATTTGCCCGGCCGAACGGGCAGGTTTCGAACGTCGAAGACGTAGGTCCCGAACCCTTGCATTACAATGACAAACCGTCGCTTTGCCGCAGCTGTCGATAACAGCGCCAACCTAGGATCCGATGTGCGGGTCCCTGCCCCGCGCCCGCGCAAGCTCGACCTGCCGCTGACGCTCGGCATAACGCTGGCGGTCCTCGTTTGAACGCGCATCGAAGCAATGCGGGCACGAAACACCGGCGGCAAATTTGGGCGACGTCAGGTCGCTCGGCGTCAGCGGGTGGCGGCAGGCGCGGCAGAGTTCAGCCTCGCCCTCGGCAAGGCCGTGCGACACCGAAACCCGTTCGTCGAAGACGAAGCACTCGCCTTGCCACAGGCTCTGTTCGGACGGAACCTCCTCGAGGTATTTGAGGATGCCGCCCTTGAGGTGGAACACGTCCTCGAAGCCGAGCGATTTGACATAGGCGGTCGCCTTTTCGCAGCGTATGCCGCCGGTGCAGAACATCGCGACCTTACGGCCTTCGAGTTCCGCCCGGTGTGCTTCCACCCAGGCGGGGAACTCGCGAAAGCTCGCCGTTGCCGGATCGATCGCGCCCCTGAAAGTGCCGATCGACACCTCATAGGCGTTGCGCGTGTCGATAACGATTGTATCGGGTTCGGAAATCAGCGCGTTCCAGTCGGCCGGCGCGACATAGGTGCCGGCGCTCGTCGCCGGATCGATATCCGCGACACCCATGGTGACGATCTCGCGCTTCAGCCGCACCTTCATGCGATGGAACGGCATTTCCGCGGCTACGCTGTATTTGACCTCGAGGCCGGCGAGCCCTTCGATGGCTTCGAGATACTCGATCAGTTCGGCAATCGCCGTTTCGCTGCCGGCGACGGTGCCGTTGATGCCTTCATGCGCCAGAAGCAGCGTGCCCTTGATGCCGCGCCCACAACAGAAGGCAGCGAGCGGCGCGCGCAGCTCCTCGAAGGCGTCGAGCCGGGCAAACCGGTAGAGCGCGGCGACGCGAAAGGGCAGAAGTGATATCATTGCCGAAGCCACTAAACGCTCACGCAAGCCGATTCAAGGCAGAGCCGGAATCCCGGCAAGCGTCGACTGCGCGTGACATCGCGACACGCTTCGTTTCATGGACAGAAAAACACCCGTCTGCTAATCGGTTGAATTGTCCTAAAGCGCGTCGCGCCGAAACGAATTCATGCGATGCGCTTTAGGTCTTTGTTTTATGCATGTCGTTTCCCAAAACCGGGTCACTTTGGGCGACATGCACTAGGATACGGAGAGACAGATGCCCAGCAAGACCGAAAACCTCCTGTCGCTCCTCAACGGCCAGCCGGTCATACCGGTGCTGAAGATCTCTGATGTCGCCGACGCCGTGCCGCTGGCACGCGCCCTGGCACGCGGCGGCCTGCCGGCAATCGAGATTACGCTGAGGACCGCCGATGCACTGGAAGCGATCCGGCGGGTGGCTGGTGAGGTCGAGGAGGCCGTCGTTGGCGCCGGCACCATTCTCGATATCAGGCAGTTCGAAGAGGCAGCGAGCGCAGGCTCGCGATTCATAGTCAGCCCCGGCATCACCCGCGAGCTTCTGGCGGCAGCCGCCGACAGCGATGTTCCGCTGCTGCCCGGCGCCGTCACGCCAGGCGAGATCATGGCGGCGCGGGAAGCCGGCTTGCGTTTCTTGAAATTCTTCCCGGCCGAACAGTCGGGCGGCATCGCTTCGCTGAAGGCCTTCGCCTCGCCGCTGGCCGATGTGAAATTCTGCCCGACCGGCGGCATCACCGGCAAGAACGCGGCCGATTATCTCAGCCTGCCCAACGTCGTCTGCGTCGGCGGCTCCTGGGTGGCGCCGGACGATTTGGTCAAGGCCGGCAAATGGGACGAGATCGAAGCCCTAGCGCGCGCGGCGAGCGAGCTCGCGAAATAAGGCTTCGCGGCATGAAATAACCCGGCCGACTTGCGTCGCAGTGTGGCCGCGCCTTGCCGCGCAACAAAAAGCCGCGCTGGTTGCCCGGCGCGGCTTTGTCGATTGATCGGTCCGTTACTTCGTCTGGAAGCGTGCGACCGACAGGAACTTGACCGCGTTGCCGGTGAAGCGGTTGGCATCGGCCACATCGTTGCCTGGCTGGAAACCGGCCGTGTAGACCTCGCTCGGCGGCGTGTGCACGATATTGTAGGCGTAGCCCGGCGCCGTCGTGGAACTTGAAACAGCGGCGACATTCTCGCCGCTGGTCAGCGCCCAGCGGGCGGCCTGAGGTGCTGCGGCAACCACCATCGCCTTGGGGCCTGGCTTCAGGTCACGGGCCGTAGCCCTCGATTCCTTGCGGGTCGTCTTCACGCCGGCGCCGATCGCGGCGGCCGGATCGGAGCCGGCCGGGCGGGCAACGACAGCGTCGCGCGGCGATGCGGCATCAGTGCCCGACGGATCGTTGAACGCCGAACGCGGCTCGGACTCGGACAAGGAAGCAATCTGATATTCGTCGGCCGCGCCGACCTGGGCATTGGCCTCGTCGAGCACGGCCTTGACAGCGTCCGGCCTGGCCATCTCGGGGCGCGCCGTCGGCAGCACCGAGAACGCATCGGTCGCGGTCTTGCCGTGCTCAGCCGTATCGGCCAGCGCCATCAGCACATCCTTGCTGGGCGGCGCAGCCAGAGCGGCCGGCAGCGAAGTTTCGGGGCGCCAAGTCGGCAACGGTACGTTGTTGACGGCAATTTGGGCCGGATCAGCCGAAGCCGTTGCATCGGCCATGCCGAAAGGAACGGTCGCCGGCGCATGTGCTGTCGCCACGGCCTGCTCGGTGGTGGCTGTCGCATCCGCCATCGCAAAAGGAACGTTCTCAGGCGGCTGCGCGCCGACATCGGCTTTCGGCCGCGGTGCGAAATCAGGCAACGGAATGCTGCGTGCCGGCAATGCCGCGATGATCGTCTCCGGCGTGTCCTGTTCCGGCTCCGGAGCCTGCTCGTCGGCAATCTGCGGAATTTCGGCGCGCTGCGCGTTCTCCGGCGCCACGATGGCGATGCCCGGAAGGTTGCTGGCCTTGGCTGCCACGGCCGGCTTCAGGTTTCTCGCCTTGGGCGGAGGCGCAGCCGAAGCGGTCTCGACATCGGCGCTGTCGTCGGCCTCGTCGTCGCCGCCGCCAAAAAAGGCCGACAGGAACCCGCCTGATTTCTTGCCGCTGCCACCGGCGCTGGCCAACTCGATGGCCGGCGAGCCCGAACCCTTGCGCGCCTTGTAGGAGGCGAGCGCCTGCTCAAAGCCGGGCAGCGGCCTGCCGTCGCTCGGCACATGCAGCGTCTTGCCATTGGGGAACAGGCTGACCAGTTCCTGGCGGCTGATACCGGGCCAGTGGCGCACATTGCCGACATCCATATGGACGAACGGCGAACCGGAGGACGGATAGTAGCCGACGCCGCCGCCCTGCATCTTGAGACCGATGTTGCGCAGCTTCTTCAGCGGCACGCCGGGAATGTAGAAGTCCATCGCCTTGCCGAGCATGTGCTGGCTCTTCTCGGCGACGCCCCGGCTGCGGCTGCGCAGCATCGAATTCGTCGACGGCGAGCGATAGCCGCAGACAACCTGGATGTAGTCCGTGGCGCCAGCTTCCCGATACGCTTCCCAGACCAGATCGAGCAGACGCGGATCCATCTTGGTCGGCTCGTTGCGACGCCAGTCGCGCAGAATGATGTTGATCTTCCTGAGACCCTCCGGGACGTAGCGGCCGTTGCGCTTGTAGACGATCTCGGCCTTCTCGTGGGTGTGGAGGTGATAGAGCTTCAGCGAACGTGTTTCGGCGCTGGCTCCGGTCGCAGCCGCGGCAACAAAACCAAATGCGACAATCAACGCTGCCAGCCACTTCGGCCAGACGCTCACGTGATAATGCCGCCCGTTTATGTGTCGTTCGATTCTGTTCAAATCAAAAGGCCTTGCAGGCTGCCGTTTGTCCCCGGATTTGCCCAAACGGATGTGTCGTTATCACATCCGAATATCGATCCTAATGGTTAATCATCGCTTATTGAAGCCGAAATGCGGTAACACCGTGGCGATATCCCGTCAAAAATTGTGCACAGGGTTTCTTGGTAAACCGCTGGTTTAGATCATGTTTCCGCCTTCGCCCGGAACACGATCTGTTACCGTTAGCCTTAATGCGTGAACAGAGCTGTCCATAGGCTCGCCACAATCCACCAAGGGCCCGGTATACGGGCTGTTGTGGCATTGCAAGCTGGCGCCGGCCTTGTGCCTCAGGAAGCGAGCCGGTCGACGCGGCCGGTTTCGGGGTCGATGCCGTATTCCTTGAGCTTGCGGTAAAGCGTCGAGCGGCCGATGCCGAGTCGGCGGGCGACTTCGCTCATCTGGCCGTTGTAGTGATCGATGGCGAGCTTGATCATCTCGAGTTCGACATCGGCCAGCGCACGCACATTGCCGCGTTCGTCGAGCGCCCGCAACGTGCCGAAGCGGGGCTGCAGCCTGGCCGGCGAATCGGGTTCGGTTGCCGGGCTTCCCTCGCCGGGCACGGCTACTTCTTCTCGCCCATCCAAAGGCAGGGACGGCGACAGCGCACCACCGTCGGTGTCGAGATTGACAGTGCCTTCCACCTGCGCCCGGATCTGCGGGAAGTCCTCCGTGGTCAGCACATCGCCTTCGCAAAGCACCGAGGCCCGGAAGACGGCATTTTCGAGCTGCCGGATGTTTCCAGGCCAGTCATAGGCTTGCAGCACGGCAAGCGCTGCGGCCGAAATGCCTTGCAGGCGATGACGCGGGTCGGCCGGCGCGACCTTGTCCATGAAATGGGTGACCAGATAGGGGATGTCGTCGCGGCGGTCGCGCAGCGGCGGCACGAAGATCGGGTAGACGTTCAGCCGATAGAACAGATCTTCGCGGAACTTGCCGTCCTTGACCTGCTGCAGGAGGTTGCGGTGCGTCGCCGAAATCAGCCTGATGTCGACCCTGACGGTCGAGCGTCCGCCGACCGGGTCGACCTCGCCGTCCTGCACGGCGCGCAGCAGCTTGACCTGGACGTCGAGCGGCAGGTCGCCGATCTCGTCGAGAAACAGCGTTCCCGAATGCGCTTCGACGAATTTTCCGGTGTGCTTGTCGGTCGCGCCGGTGAACGAACCCTTCTCGTGGCCGAACAGGATCGATTCGACCAGATTGTCGGGAATGGCGCCGCAATTGACGGTGACGAAGGGTTTCGAGCGGCGGTCGCCGCTGCCCTGGATGGCGCGCGCCACCAGCTCCTTGCCGACGCCGGACTCGCCCTCGATCAGAATCGGGATGTTGGATGCCGCCGCTTTCTGGCCGAGGCGGATCACCCTGTCCATGGCCGGGCTGCGCGTGATCATATCCTTGAAGGTCAGAAGGCCGTTGCGTCGGCGCGACGTGCGTTTGACCTCGCCCTCGACGGCCTCGACCTTGAGCGCATTGCCGATCGACGCCTGCAGCCTGTCGGGAGACGCCGGCTTGACGACGAAATCGAAGGCGCCGTGGCGCATCGCCGAGACCACGGTCTCGATGCCGCCCTGAGCGGTCTGCACGATGGTCGGGACATTTATGTCACGCTCGCGCATCGCCTTCAGCACGCCGATGCCGTCGAGACCGGGCATGACCAGATCGAGGATGACCACCGAAACCTCGCGGGCGCTGGGCCCGTCGAGGACATCGAGAGCCGCCGCGCCGCCGTCGACGACGATGGCACTATAACCGAACCGCGTCACCGCCGCTTCGAGCAGCCGGCGCTGCACGGGATCGTCATCGACTATGAGTATGGAACCTGTCATGACTGGTATGACTGCCCGCCCGAGGAATTCTGCCCTGTGGACCATCTTGGCACAGGGTTCTAAATAAGGTTTCAAAAAACCCGGTGAATGAATTCCTTAGGATTTGACCGGCTTCTCGTTTCCCCTTGAATCTTTGGCTACGGAAGGTGTCGGCAATGCACATGGTTTCTGGGCCCATAGTTTCTGGGCACATGGTTTCTGTTCGGCAGCTTGCGGCGCCAGCGTCCGGCCAGGGCGCGGCCGAGCTTGGCGACCTGCCGGAATGGAATCTTGCCGACCTCTATGCCGGCATGGACGCGCCGGAACTGAAGCGCGATATCGCCAAGGCGGCCACCGATGCAATCAGCTTCGAGAACCGCTGGAAGGGCACGCTGGCCGCCGAGGCCGAGCGCGGCAGCGCCGGCAGGCTGGGCGAGGCGCTTGTCGCCTACGAGGCCCTGGAGGAACTGATCGGCCGCATCGTCTCCTATGCGGGGCTGGTTTATGCCGGCAACACCGCCGACCCGCAGCGCGCCAAGCTCTATGGCGACATCCAGGAGAAGATGACCGACGCCAGCGCGCACCTTCTGTTCTTCGCGCTCGAACTCAACCTGATCGACGATGCCGCCATCGAAGGCGCGCTCGCCGGCGATCCCGCGTTCGGCCATTACAGGCCGTGGGTGCTCGATCTGCGCAAGGACAAGCCCTACCAGCTCGAGGACCGTGTCGAGCAGCTCTTCCACGAAAAATCGATCACCGGGCGCGGCGCCTGGAACCGCCTGTTCGATGAGACGATGACCGACCTTCGCTTCGACATCGACGGCGAGGAATTGACGCTGGAGCCGGCACTGAACCGCCTGCAGGACGCCGATGGCGAGGTGCGCCGCCGGGCGTCCGAGGCGCTGGCCACGACCTTCCGCAAGAATTTGCGCACCTTCACGCTGATCACCAACACGCTGGCCAAGGACAAGGAAATATCCGACCGCTGGCGCGGTTTCGAGGACATCGCCGATTCACGCCATCTCGCCAACCGCGTCGAGCGCAGCGTGGTGGATGCCCTGGCGTCCGCCGTTCGCGACGCCTATCCGCGCCTGTCGCATCGCTACTACGCGATGAAGGCGCGCTGGCTGGGCATGGATGTGATGAACCACTGGGATCGCAACGCGCCGTTGCCGGATACGCCCCAGGCGATTATCGGCTGGGATGAAGCCAGGAACACCGTGCTGTCCGCCTATCAGCGTTTTTCGCCCGACATGGCGGAGATCGCGCGAACCTTCTTCGACCGCAACTGGATCGACGCGCCGGTGCGTCCGGGTAAGTCGCCCGGCGCCTTCGCGCATCCGACCGTGCCGTCGGCGCATCCCTATGTGCTGCTCAATTACATGGGCAAGCCGCGCGATGTGATGACGCTGGCGCACGAACTTGGCCACGGCGTGCATCAGGTGCTGGCCAGCGGCCAGGGAGCGTTGATGGCCTCGACGCCACTGACGCTGGCCGAGACGGCGTCCGTCTTCGGCGAGATGCTGACCTTTCGCTCGCTGCTCGACCAGACCACCGACAGGCGCGAGCGCAAGGCCATGCTCGCCCAGAAGGTCGAGGACATGATCAACACGGTCGTGCGCCAAATCGCCTTCTATGAATTCGAGCGCAAGGTGCATGCCGAACGCAAGAACGGCGAGCTGACCTCCGACAGGCTCGGCCAGTTCTGGCTCGAAGTGCAGGCCGAAAGTCTGGGTCCGGCGATCAAGCTGCGCGAAGGCTACGAGGTGTTCTGGACCTACATCCCGCACTTCATCCATTCGCCTTTCTATGTCTATGCCTATGCTTTCGGCGACTGCCTGGTGAATTCGCTCTACGCCGTCTACCAGAACGCCGAGCGCGGCTTTCAGGACAAGTATTTCGAAATGCTGCGCGCCGGCGGTACCAAGCATCATTCCGAGCTTCTGGCGCCCTTCGGCCTGGATGCCACCGATCCCGCCTTCTGGCAGATCGGGCTTGGTGTCATCAGCGGCCTGATCGACGAGCTGGAAGCGCTCGACGCCTGAAACACATCCCGCAGGCGTCGCCGAACAGTTTAGCCGGAATGCATGTTGGGATAGCTGTACTATCGCCCTAAATATCTGTTCTTGAAGTACTCTCCACCGAAGTTTTCCGATAGCTTTCCAAAAGCTCTATGATAGCCTTCGCTCCAAGCTCAGCCGGAGCGCATGCGGATCGGCGAGGAAAAATCTCAGCCGGCCGTGGCGCTCAGGCGAACGCGACAACGGCCGTTGGCCATGGGCAAGCAAAAAGCCGATCGCCGACAGCTCCACCGAAGCCGGCTGTTCTGCGAACCGCGGACCACCATCGAGTAATCCTTCGCCGAGGTCATGGACCCATGCCGCGGCAGACGGATCTGACTGGAGAGAGACAATGGGCACTTTTTTCTACATGCTCCTGGCGTTCCTGGTAGGCGTGCTGGTGGGCTGGTTCCTCTGGGGACGCCTGCGCGGTGAGCTCGACAGCTTGCGTGGCGACGTCGATCGCACACGCAGCGAGCGCGACAGGCTGCGCGCCGACAGCGACCGGCTGACCGGTGAACTTGATGCATGCGGCAAGACCCGCGCCGACCTCGAGCGCCGGCTGCGCGACGCGCAGGCAACGCCCGTTGCCGGGAGCAGCGCGGCAAAGCCGGCGGGCCAGGCGTCCGCAGCCCTGATGTCGACTTCCGCGACGGCCAAATCCGCCGCCGCAAAACCCGCGCCGGCCAAACCGGCCGCAGCGAAGGCGGTCACCGCCAAGCCGGCGGCGAAACCCGCCACCGCTAAAGCCTCGGCTCCAGCCAAATCCGCGACGAGCAAGCCCGCAGCGGCCAAGAAAGCTGCACCGGCACCGGCCAAGCCAGCATCCGGCAAGCCCGACAATCTGCGCCGGCTGATCGGCATTGGGCCGGTCAACGAGAAGCTGCTCAAGGCGCAAGGCGTCACCAGCTTCGCCCAGATCGCCAGCTGGACAGCAGCCGATGTCAAGCGGATCGAGGACGTGATGAATTTTGACGGCCGCATCGCACGCGAGCGCTGGATCGAGCAGGCCAAGCTGCTCGCCGCCGGCAACGAAAAGGAATTCGCCAAGCAGTTTCCGACAGCTGGAACCGCCAGCAACACCTGAGCGGCAGAGGCACTATTGTTGCAAACGGCGGTGCCCTGGGCGCCGCCGTTTGTTTTTGGCCGGCAATATCGACGCGGAGGTAGCCTGCAGGTCGGCCCCAAGGTCGGCCCAAAGGTCGGCTTTGAGTGGCAGCGTGCCGTTCCCTCGATTGCGCGCGAGCGGCCCCCCATATAGAGCGGTCGACGGCTTCATTGACCGCAGCATCCGGTGCCCATGTCCCTGCCCGCCGCCATTTTCCGCAACGACGAAACCGCGCGCCAGCTCGTTTTCGACCGGCCGGTCGATGTCATCGTGGCGCATGAGGCAAAGGATTTCCTGCCGGCGCTGGAAGCAGCGCAAGCCGCGCACGATGCCGGCAAATGGCTTGCCGGCTATTTCTCCTATGAGGCGGGGTATCTGCTCGAGCCAAAACTCGTTCCCTTGCTTCCGGACGGGCGCCGCGCTCCACTCGTGTGCCTTGGAGTTTTCGATGCGCCGGTCGAAGAGGCGGTGCCGCCACGCAATACCGTGGCGACCAATGGTCCGATCTTCGACGCCCGGGCAACCTGGTCGCCCGAGGAATACGAGAAGCGGTTCTCGCGGCTGCACCAGCACATCAGGCAGGGCGATTGCTACCAGGGCAATTTGACCTTTCCGGTGCATGCGCAGTGGTCGGGTGACCCGCTGGCCGCCTTCGATGCGCTGACCGAACGCCAACCGGTGAAATATGGCGCGCTGGTCGCGCTCGGTGAACCCATTGTGCTGTCGCGCTCGCCCGAACTGTTCTTCGAGATCGACGCCGGGGGCATGATCGAGACGCATCCGATGAAGGGCACGGCACCGCGCGGCGCCACCAAGGCCGAGGACGAACGGCAGAAGATCTTCCTGCGCAACGACGAGAAGAACCAGGCCGAAAACCGGATGATCGTCGATCTCCTGCGCAACGATATCTCGCTGATCAGCGAGGTCGGCACGCTCGACGTGCCAGCGCTGTTCCGCATCGAAACCTATCCGACCGTCCATCAGATGGTGAGCGACGTCAGGGCAAAACTGCTGCCGGGTCTCTCGATCCGCCAGATCTTCGCGGCGCTGTTTCCTTGCGGCTCGATCACCGGCGCGCCAAAAATCCGCGCCATGGAAATCCTGCACGATCTGGAAGGCACGCCCCGCGACGTCTATTGCGGCGCCATCGGCTGGATCGCGCCCGGTGGCACGATGCGCTTTTCCGTGGCGATCCGCACCATCTCGCTCTTTTCCGGCGGCGAGGCCATCTACAATGTCGGAGGCGGCGTGGTCTTCGATTCGACGGCGCAGGAGGAGTATCAGGAGTGTCTGCTGAAAGCGCGCTTCGCGACGGGAACACCGCCGATTTCCAGCTGATCGAGACCATGCGCTGGGAACCCAGCTCGGGCTTCCAGCGCTTCGATCGCCATCTCGCCCGCCTCTATGATTCGGCGGCGGAACTCGGCTTCCGCTATGATCCGCAGACGATCGGCGACGTGCTGGGCGATGCGGTTAGCGGGTCCGGCATTGCCCTGCGCACCCGCCTCGCTCTCTCCCGCAACGGCGAGGCGACCACCTCGGCACAACCCTACGAACCGCTCGCCGCCGACAAGGTCTGGACGCTGCGGCTGGCGCGAACGAGGCTCGATTCGCACGATACGCTGCTGCGCCACAAGACCAGCCGGCGGCAGCTCTACACGCATGCCCGCGCTGAATATCTTATCACCCAGGCCGACGAGGTGATCCTGGCCAACGAGCGCGGCGAAATCTGTGAAGGCACCATCACCAACGTCTTTGCCGATCTTGGCGACGGCATGCTGGCGACGCCCCGGCTCGACTGCGGCCTGCTGCCTGGCGTATTGCGCGCCGAGCTTCTGGATGAAGGCCGCGCCCGTGAAGCGATCTACAGCTTGGACGATCTGAAATCTGCCAGGGCGCTGTTCGTCGGCAATTCGCTGCGCGGACTGATTCCGGCCAAACTTGCCTGAGAGGGTCCATAACGATGTTCGTCGTTTCGCTGAACTACAAGGTGCCGGTGACCGAGATCGACCAACTCCAGGCCGCGCATGTCGAGTGGCTGAAGGCCTGCTACGCGGACGGCATCTTCGTTGCCTCCGGGCCGAAGAAGCCGAGGACTGGCGGCATCATCATCGCGCAATGTCCGCGCGAGGCGCTCGACGCCAGGCTGGCCGCCGACCCTTTCGCCAAGGCAGGCGCGGCCGACTATGATGTCACCGAATTCCTGGCGAGGATGACCGCCGCCGGCCTCGAGCAGTTCAAGGAAGCATGAGCTTGGCCAAGGCGCTGCCCACCCACACGCCCTATGACGGCTCTTCGAAACTCTTCAGCATCGGGCTGAAACCGCTCGATCCGGCGGACTGGATCGAGGTCGACGACCATCTGCTGCCGTATCTCGCCGAGAAACGCCGGCTCTATGCCAAAATCCCCGAGCGCGTTTTCGTCGGGGAGGACGGCACGCGGGACGCCCAGCAGGAAGTGCTCGATCTGCTCCGCGCGCATCTGCTGGAGCGGTACCCCGAAACCTATCGGCGCATCGGCGCGGACCTGGAGGTCATGGGCGCCGCGAACCATCCCACCCACCCTTCCGGTTTCGAGGATGCCCCGCTTGTCGCCGCCTCGCTGCTGGTACAGGAAGACTTGGTCCTGATGCGTCGCAGCGACAATGGCTGGCGGCTGGTCGCCGGCTCGCTGTGCTTTCCCTCGTCCTGGTCGCTCCAGGAAAAGTTCGGCAAGCCGCTGCAGGATATCCACGCGCCGGTGCCGGGTTTCGGCCCGGGCACGCGTCCGGCCGAGCTGATCAACCGCATGTTCGATGGCCTCCAGGGGCAGGCCGTCGAGCGCTACAACTGGTCGATCCAGTCTGATAACGCGCTCTACCATCCGCTCTCCGACCTGCAGCGCATCGACCGCGCCACCAACCGGCCGTCGCGCTTTTCCGATGGCGACATCAACGCCCACGCCTTCATCCGCGTCGAACGGCAAACCCTGCGAAAACTGCCAGTTGCACGCGATATCCTGTTCACCATTCGCATCCATCTCGACCCTCTCGCCGTGCTCGCCCGGCACCCGGATCGGGCGAAGCTGGCGGTGTCTTTCGCCGCCCAGCTCGAAGCGCTCGATCTCGCCCAGCTCGACTACAAGGGCCTGACCGCAGACCGCGATCGGCTGATGTCGGTCCTTAACCACATGGCCAATGACGGCTAGTCGCTGGTTGGCGCTTTTCGCTGGTTTGTGACAATGATCTGTGATGTAGCGCATGGCCGCCGGGCAAAGATGCCCGGTTTTGTGTGCGTTTTTCCCGGTTTCCTGGGTTTTGAAGGAGTGTTCGATAAAATGGCGACTGAAAACTGGCCCGTTTACGGTGAAATCACCGGCCCTGTCGTGATGATCGGCTTTGGTTCGATCGGCCGGGGAACGCTGCCGATGATCGAACGCCATTTCAAGTTCGACACGTCTCGCATGACGGTCATCGACCCACGCGACACCGACCGCAAGCTGCTCGACGAGCGCGGCATCACCTTCATGCAGGAAGCGGTTACCGAGAAGAACTACAAGAAGCTCTTGACGCCGCTTCTGACCGGGGGCGACGGCCAGGGTTTTTGTATCAACCTGTCGGTCGATACCGGTTCGGTGGACCTGATGCGGCTCTGCCGCAAGCTCGGCGTGCTCTACATCGACACCGTCGTCGAGCCATGGCTCGGCTTCTATTTCGACGCCAAGGCCGACAACGCCAGCCGCACCAACTACGCGCTGCGCGAATCGCTGCTCAAGGAAAAGCACGACAAGCCCGGCGGCCCAACGGCTGTCTCCACCTGCGGCGCCAACCCCGGCATGGTCTCGTGGTTCGTCAAGCAGGCGCTGGTCAATCTCGCCACCGATCTCGGCCTCGAGTTTTCAGAGCCGGCGCAGGACGACCGCGAGGGCTGGGCCAAGCTGATGAAGAAGGCCGGCGTCAAGGGCATCCACATCGCCGAACGTGACACCCAGCGCGCCAAGAAGCCGAAGCCGATGGATGTGTTCTGGAACACATGGTCGGTCGAGGGCTTCATCTCCGAGGGTCTGCAGCCCGCCGAACTCGGCTGGGGCACGCATGAGAAATGGATGCCGAAGAACGCCAAGAAGCACAAGCATGGTTCGAAGGCCGCGATCTACCTGGAGCAACCCGGCGCCAACACGCGCGTGCGCTCATGGTGCCCGACGCCAGGGCCGCAGTACGGCTTCCTGGTCACGCACAACGAGGCGATCTCGATCGCCGACTTCTTCACCGTGCGCTCCAAGAAGGGCAAGGTTCAGTACCGCCCGACCTGCCACTATGCCTATCATCCCTGCAATGACGCGGTGCTGTCGCTGGACGAGATGTTCGGCGCCGCCGGCAAGCCTCAGCCCGTGCACCACGTGCTCGACGAGAACGAGCTGGTCGACGGTGTCGACGAGCTCGGCGTGCTGCTCTATGGCCACGACAAGAACGCCTACTGGTACGGCTCGCAGCTGTCGCTGGCCGAGGCACGCAAACTGGCGCCCTACCAGAACGCCACCGGCATGCAGGTCACCTCGGCGGTGCTCTCGGGCATGGTCTGGGCGCTGGAGAATCCCGAGGCTGGCATCGTCGAGGCCGACGAGATGGATTACAAGCGCTGCCTGGACGTGCAGTCCCAGTATCTCGGACCGGTCAAGGGCCACTACACCGACTGGACGCCGCTCGATAACCGCCCCGGTCTGTTCCCGGAAGACCTCGACCGGGACGACCCGTGGCAATTCCGCAACATCCTCGTTCGATAGCGGTGCGTTCCATAGGCCCCATTGCCTTGCAATCGCCCGGAAATCGGGCGATTGAAGGGATGCGGACGAGAGCGACACGTGCCCGTTTGAAGGCACGGCGTACGCTCTGGAAACTTGGATGCGCGCATCGTGCTTTCCGAAAATCGATTCCGATTTTTCGGCCGATGCGAGAGGAGAGGATTTTCACATGACTATTGCGCGCAAAGTTCTTTCTATGAGTTTGGCGGGGGCCATTGCGGCAGTGCTCGCTGCCTGTGCGACCAGCGGCCCTGATCAGCCGCCAATGGCGGCGTCGCCGAAAGGCGTTGAAGGCTCCTGGATCGACGCCAAGGGCACCGGCCTTTCGACCTTCGCCGGCGGCACCTTCACGACCGTCGCCACCGACACAGGCCAGAAGCTCGCCGATGGCAGCTACACGATGACCGGCGCCACGTCGGTGCAGATCAACGGCACGTCGCTGATCCGCCAGACGGCGGTCAGCTTCAACTGCCTGATGGTGTCGACAAGCCAGCTCAACTGCACCAGCTCCAGCGGCCAGAATTTCGTGCTGACCCGGCGCGTCTGAACCAGCGAGCATTCGCTTGCCTGAGGACGGCGGCCGGTTGGCTGCCGTCCTTTTTTATGCCGGCAAAGGTTCCGGAATTCCGCTTGCGTCATCCGGAACGCGATGGGAACATAGGTCAAAGCGCCGACTGTTATGTTCCAGTCAAGCAAGAGCGTTAAAGGCCTCTGATCAGCTTTCCGGGAGACGAAGATGAAGAAGCTTGCTGCCATTGCCGCCCTGTCCGCCTCAGCCCTCGGCCTGTCGGCCGGCGCATCCTTTGCCGACTACACACTGAACATCCTGCACATCAACGACTGGCACAGCCGCATCGAGGGCAACAACAAATATGAATCGACCTGCTCGGCCGACGAGGAGACCAAGGGTGAGTGCATCGGCGGCGCGGGCAGGCTGATCACCGCTATCGCCCAGGAGCGCAAGAAGCTGGAAGGCCAGAATGTGCTGCTGCTCAGCGCCGGCGACAATTTCCAGGGCTCGCTGTTCTACACGACCTACAAGGGCAAGGTCGAAGGCGAATTCCTCAACCAGATGAAGTTCGACGCCATGGCGCTCGGCAACCATGAATTCGACGACGGCGAAGTCGCCCTGGCGCCGTTCCTCGACATGATCAAGTTCCCGGTGCTGGGTGCCAATGTGAAGGCCAACGCGCAATCCAAGCTCGGCGACCGCGTCAAGCCGTCTGTTGTCGTCGAGGTCGGCGGCCAGAAGATCGGCATCATCGGCGCGATCACCAACGACACCCCGGACCTCGCCTCCCCCGGCCCCAATGTCGCCATCGAGGACGACGTCAAGTCGATCACCGCTGAAGTCGAGAAGCTGAGGGGAGAGGGCGTCAACAAGATCATCGCCGTGACCCATATCGGCTACAAGCGCGAGCGTGACGTCATCGCCAAGATCCCGGGCATCGATGTCGTCGTCGGCGGCCATAGCCATTCGCTGCTGTCGAACACCGACCCGAAGGCGGAAGGCCCCTACCCGACGATGGTCGACAACCCGGACGGCTACAAGGTGCCGGTCGTGCAGGCGGCGTCCTATTCGAAATATCTCGGCGAGTTCAAGGTGGTGTTCGACGACAATGGCGTCGTCAAATCGGCCAGCGGCGACCCAATCTATCTTGACAAGTCGATCACGCCCGACCCGGCCGTGCTCGCCCGTATCAAGGAGCTTGGCGCGCCGATCGAAGCGCTGAAGAATAAGGAAGTCGCCGAGACCACCGACGTGATCGACGGCAGCCGCGAGAGCTGCCGCACCCGCGAATGCGCGATGGGCAACCTCGTCTCCGACGCCATCCTCGACCGCGTCAAGGGACAGGGTGTCGAGATCGTCATCTCCAATGGCGGCGGCCTGCGCGCCTCGATCGACAAGGGCATCGTGACCATGGGCGAGGTGCTGACCGTGCTGCCGTTCCAGAACACGCTGGCGACCTTCCAGATTTCCGGTAAGGACCTGGTGGCTGGCCTCGAGAGCGGACTCAGCCAGGTCGAGGACGGCGCCGGGCGCTTCCCGCAGGTCGCCGGCCTGAAATATTCCTTCGACAAGTCCGCCGCGCCCAATGCCGGCCGCGTCAAGTCGGTCGAGGTCATGGAAGGCGGCGCCTGGACGCCGCTCAATCCGGACAAGGACTATCTGGTCGCCACCAACAATTATGTCCGCCAGGGCGGCGACGGCTACAAGATCTTCGCTGACAAGGCGAAGAACGCCTACGATTACGGTCCCGGTCTTGAACAGGTGGTTGCCGACTATCTCGGCACCCACCGGCCGTACACGCCGAAGCTCGACGGTCGCATCACCGAGATCGCGGCGACCGTCGCGGCGGCACCCGCGGCCGAACCAGCCAAGCCTGCGGAAGCGGCCCCGGCAATGCCTGAACTTCCGGCCAACTCGGGTGATATCGCCAACACACCGCCGGCCGTATCGACAGAGACGGCGCCTGCCGCACCGGCCGAGCCAGCAAAACCGGCTGAAGCAGCACCGGCTCCTGCCCCGGCGGCACCGGCCGAACCGGCAAAGCCCGCCGAGGCCGCGTCAGCTGAAAGCAGCCATATCATCGTTGCCGGGGATACCTACTGGGATCTGGCGGTGAAGGCCTATGGCGATGGCACCAGGTGGAAAGTCATTTCGGGCGCCAACAAGGGCTATGAGCCGCGCCGGCTTCCGGTCGGCGCAACGCTGACCATCCCGCCGAAATAACATCGCTTCGATGCCTGAAAGACACCGCCCGCCCGAGAAACCGGGCGGGCGTCCTGTTTTCGAGCTAAGGTGCGGCCAGACGCTGCATTGAAAGCGCGCGCTAGATGGTTAGGTTCGCGTCTCCCGGAGAACCCTTATGACGCTTTCCACCCCTGTCGATCCCAAGGCCGCGAAAGCGCTCGGCCCGTTGCCCGCCGGACATCCGCCGGCCAAGACGGGCAAGATCGGCATCATGCTGGTCAATCTGGGCACGCCTGATGGCACCGACTTCAAGCCGATGTGGCGATATCTCCGTGAATTCCTGTCCGACCCGCGCGTCATCGAACTCAACAGGGCAATATGGTATCCGATCCTCTATGGCCTTGTGCTCACCAGGCGGCCCAAGAAGTCGGGCGCCAACTACGCACGGATCTGGAACCGGGAAAAGAATGAGTCGCCGCTGCGCACCTATACCCGCGCCCAGGCCGAAAAGCTGGCCGAAGCGCTGAGCGACCTGCCTGATATCGTCGTCGACTGGGCGATGCGCTACGGCAACCCTTCAACCGCCAGCATTGCCCAGCGTCTGGTCGACCAGGGCTGCGACCGCATTCTTTCCTTCCCGCTCTATCCGCAATATTCAGCGACGACCACGGCAACAGCCAACGACCAGCTGTTTCGCGCGCTGATGAAAATGCGCCGCGCACCGGCCGTCCGCAGCGTGCCGCCCTACTATGACGAACCGGTCTACATCGAAGCGCTGGCGCGCTCGATCGAACGGCATCTGGCGACGCTGGACTTCGAGCCGGAGGTGGTCATCACCTCCTATCACGGCATTCCAAAACCCTATTTCGAGAAGGGCGACCCCTATCATTGCCATTGCCAGAAGACGACGCGGCTGCTGCGCGAACGGCTTGGCTGGGATGACAAGAAACTGATCATCACCTTCCAGTCGCGCTTCGGCGCGCAGGAATGGCTGCAGCCCTATACTGACAAGACGGTGGAAAAACTCGCGCAGGACGGCGTCAAGTCGATCGCCATCGTCAATCCCGGCTTTTCCGTCGACTGCATCGAGACGCTGGACGAGATCGGCCGCGAGGCGGCCGAGACCTTTCATCACGCCGGCGGCAAGAACTTCGCCCATATCCCTTGCCTCAACGACAGCGCCGAGGGCATGGCGGTGATCGAAGCGATGGTGCGGCGCGAACTGTCCGGCTGGGTCTAGGGGGCAATTCCAGGAAAAGTGTAAAACGGTTTTCCGCCCGGAATTGCTTCAAACAAGAGTTAGAGCGGCTCGCCGCATCCGTGAAGCGGTGGGCCGCTCTGAACCGGAACAACACAAGCTCCGGGGCGTTAAGGCGCGCCCTCCGGAGAATTCGATGCCCCGCAAGCTCGATCTCAGAACTGGCCGGCCAGTCTGGTCCGCCTATCGCGCGCCTGCGGTGCCGACGGACAGCCTGATCCGGGACGTCAAGACAGATGTGCTGATCGTCGGCATGGGCATCAGCGGCGCCATGATGGCGGAGGCACTAACGGCGCAAGGCCATGCGGTGATCTGCATCGACCGCCGCGGCCCGCTGAAAGGATCGACGTCCGCAACCACCGCGCTGGTGCAATTCGAACTCGACCAGCCGCTTTCGACGCTTTCGAAGATGATCGGCAAAACCTCGGCGGAGCAGGCCTGGCGACGCTCGCGGCTTGCCGTTTCTAACCTTGCCGCTCGCATTGCCGAACTCGGCGTCAATTGTGGCCTGAGCCGCACCCCGTCGCTCTATCTGACCGGCACCTTGCTCGGGCCATCGGGACTGCGCGACGAGGCCGAGGCACGGCGGCAAGCAGGCATCGGCGCGACCTATCTCACATCAGCGCCGCTGGCGGAGATATTCGGCATCGATCGTGACGGCGCCATCCTCAGCCACGGCAACATCGCACTCGACCCGCGCAAGCTGACGGCCGGCTTGTTGCTCAAGGCCGTGGAGCGCAAGGCACGTTTCTACGCTCCGGCCGAAGCGACGGCGATCGAGGACAGTGCCGACGCGGTTGTCGTCGCGACCAGGGGTGGCCCGACCATCACCGCGCAACACGTAATTCTGGCCACCGGCTACGAGTTCGTCGATATCGTGCCGGCAGCAGTCCACCAGATCGTCTCGACATGGGCGATCGCGACACGACCGCAATCGCGAAAGATCTGGCCGCAGGCAGCCTTCATCTGGGAGGCGTCGGACCCTTACCTCTATGTCAGGGCGACTACCGACGGCAGGGTCATCTGCGGCGGCGAGGATGAGGATTTTTTCGACGAGGCGCGGCGCGACGAGTTGATCAGCGACAAGAGCGCACGCATCGCCGAAAAACTTAGCCTGATATTTCCGCATCTCGACACCAGGCCTGAATTCGCCTGGACCGGTTCTTTCGGCACCACGACCACCGGCCTGCCTTATATCGGTGCCATTCCCAGGCACCCTCGCATCCATGCAGTGATGGGCTACGGCGGCAATGGCATCACCTTCTCGCAGATTGCTTCCGAGATTGTCTCGGCCTCGATCGACGGGCTGGACGACGCGGATGCGAGGTTGCTTGCCTTCAACCGCAGGATGCAAGCTTGCAAACAATCCATCATCACCTGATTGTAACGCATCTGAAATACACTTAAGCCTTTGGTGAAGTCGGCTGCGCGAGAATGGCTTGTGCGGCCTTCGTCTGAGGGAGAGCCAAATGGATTTCAGTGGTTTCGATATTGCGGTTGGTGCACTTGCCCTTCTGGTATTGGTGCTTCTGATCAAAGGCATCAGGACAATCCCGCAAGGCTACAATTATACGGTGGAGCGCTTTGGCCGTTACACCAAGACACTGAGCCCAGGCCTCAATTTCATTTTCCCGTTCGTCGATCGCATCGGCGCCAAGATGAACATGATGGAGCAGGTGCTCGACGTTCCGAGCCAGGAAATCATCACTCGCGACAACGCCATCGTCGGTGTCGACGGCATCGCCTTTTACCAGATCCTCAATGCGGCGCAGGCCGCCTATCAGGTTGCCGGCCTGCAGAACGCCATCCTCAACCTGACGATGACCAACATCCGCACTGTCATGGGTTCGATGGACCTCGACGAGCTTCTGTCGAATCGCGACGCCATCAACGAGCGCCTGCTGCGCGTCGTCGATGAAGCAGCGCATCCGTGGGGCATCAAGATCACCCGCGTCGAGATCAAGGACATCAACCCGCCGGCCAACCTCATCGAATCGATGGGCCGTCAAATGACCGCGGAGCGCAACAAGCGCGCGCAGATCCTTGCCGCCGAAGGTCTCAAGCAGTCGCAGATCCTCGAAGCCGAAGGCCGCAAGGAAGCCGCCTTCCGCGACGCCGAGGCGCGCGAACGTTCGGCTGAGGCGGAAGCTCGCGCCACGCAGGTGGTCTCAGAAGCAATTTCCAAGGGCGACGTGCAGGCGCTGAATTACTTCGTCGCCCAGAAATACACCGAGGCGCTGGGCAAGATCGGCACGGCCACCAACAGCAAGATCGTGCTGATGCCCTTCGAGGCGTCGTCGCTGATCGGTTCGCTCGGCGGCATTGGCGAGATCGCCAAGGAGGTTTTCCGCAGCGAAGGCATGACCGGCGCGCAAAGGCAGGCCGCGCGCCCGCCAGTCGTTCGCCCGACCGATAACTGAGATCGTAGGAGCATGACCCCGAAAACTGGAAGCCGGCTTTCGGAAAAGGTCATGCTCAAAAAAGAAGAAAAACGCCCATGATCGACCGCATCATTTCCGAACTTGGCCCGTGGAACTGGATGGTTCTCGGCTTCGCCCTGCTGGTGATGGAAATCATCGCGCCCGGTATCTTCATGCTATGGATCGGCATCGCCGCCCTGATCATCGGCGCGGTGTCGCTGCTGATCTGGGATGCCGGCTTCTGGACCTGGCAGGTTCAGGTCCTCGCCTTCCTGGTGCTGTCACTGGTCTCGGCCTATGTCGGCAAGAAGCTGGTTGGTGGTCGCAATGACCCGACCGACCAGCCGCTGCTCAATCGCCGCGGCGCGCAAATGGTTGGCAGGATGGCGACACTTGCCGAACCGATCCGGGATGGACGTGGCCGCATCAAGCTGGGCGACACGCTGTGGCGTGTCTCTGGCCCGGACCTTCCGGCCGGCACGCAGGTGCGCGTGACGGGTGCTGCCGACACGGATCTGGAACTGACCGTAGAGGCGGTCTGAACGTACGCCGTTGAGGATGTGTTGAGATTCAGGTCAGGCCGGCATCACCTGAATATCGATGCATCCTAGGCCGCGCCGATGCGCAAGAGGTCGTGCAGGTGGATGAGGCCGACTGGTTTCCGGCCCTCCACCACCATCAGGCTGGTGATGGCTGAATTGTTGATCGTCTGCAGCGCCGTTGCCACCAGCGTGTCCGGCGCCGCCGTCTTCGGCCCTTTTGTCATCACCTGATCCACCGTCATCGCCAGCAGATCGCTGCCGATGTGACGGCGAATGTCACCATCGGTGATGATGCCGACCAGCGCGCCGTCTGCGTCGGTGATCGCCACGCAGCCAAATCCCTTTCGCGACAGTTCCAGGATCGCGTCCTGCATGCCGGTGCCCGTGACCACCAGCGGCAACCTGTCGCCGACATGCATGATCTCGCGGATCTGCGTCAGGTTGGCGCCAAGCTGGCCGCCCGGGTGAAAGGTGCGGAAATGGTCCGGCGTGAAGCCGCGCGCTTCGAGCAGGGCGATCGCCAGCGCATCGCCCATCACCAGCTGCAGCAGCGTCGATGTCGTCGGCGCCAGGCCATGCGGACAGGCCTCCGGCGTGCGCGGCAGCAGCAGCACGACGTCGGCGGCGCGCGCCAGCGCCGATGTCTCTCCGGCGGTTATGGCGATCAGCGGAATGGAAAAGCGCCTGGAATAGGCGACGATACCCATCAGTTCCTTGCTCTCGCCCGACCACGACATGGCGATGATGGCATCGTCCCTGGCGATCATGCCAAGATCGCCATGATTGGCTTCAGCGGGATGGACAAAGAAAGCCGGCGTGCCGGTCGAGGCCAGCGTCGCCGCGATCTTCGACCCGATATGACCGCTTTTGCCGACACCGGTGACGATGAGCCGGCCTTCAATTCCAGAGATCATCTCGACGGCCTGGGCGAAAGGCGCTGCCAATCCGTTCTCGAGGGCCTCGGCAAGGGCTGCGACCCCAGCCTGTTCTGTCGCCACCGTCCTCAGCGCCGAAGCGATCGACGCTTGCCTGCCCAAAGGCTTGTTATCCAGGGATCCCGCATGCATGGCTGATGCGATTAGCGCTTTGCCGGCGCGCTGTCCAACGGAAATGGCCCCCAGGCATGTCGCCCGAATGTGTGCGGCGGTTTGCGACAACGACGGGCGTGAAAACAAAAGCTTAACGCGCGCGGATGAAACCCCTTGGAAATCAGCGCTTCAGGCGGCCAACGGCCCGCCTCCTCAACCCTCCGTTAACCATCCCCATTTACGGTTCGGTAAGTATGGCGCGCGTGCGTCGCGCAAGCAGTGGTGGCGATGTCCGGGGTCCAGCCAGAAAAATCGAGTGGACGAAAGGGCAAGGCGGTCTGCGCTTTGCTGCTGGCGACCAGCATGTTTGCCCTGCTGCGCCCAACGACCCTGCATGCGCAGGAAACGGAACTGCGCGGCGAAGTTTCGGAATCGGCGATCCTGTCCGACCAGCAGCGCAAGGCGAGACAACTTGCTTTGGCAGCACAGGGTCAGGTGCCGACCAATGCGACGCAGGACAATGCACCGGCCCGTACCTATCTGCCGGCCAGCGCCGGCGCCGTGCCTGATGACGTGGACACCGGCGACGCAACCGCGACCGGCAGCGTTTTTGACCCGCCGGCAGCCGACGACGACAACTCCGCCGACACTCCGGCGCTGCCCAAGCCTCGCCGCCGCCCATCGACCGCCGGGCAGAATGCGGCTGACCAGGCGAAGGACAAGGCTGCGGACAAGTCGAAAAAGAAGAAGAAGTCGACGGCAGCAGACACCGACACCACCGCTTCAACGACCGCCTCCACAACGAACGCCACCGATGATGCAGACACAGATGAGGAGACGGCCAACCGCCGCGCCCTCACCATCGACAGCGCCGACAAGCAGAAGCTCGACCCAGGCGCAGAGCGCACGGACGCCATCGAAGGTCAGAAAAAGAAGCCGGAAGATGATCCGTTTGCCGCCACCGGCGTCAAATGGGGATCCTTCGTCATCCGGCCGACGATCGAACAGGGCCTGACCGCCACGTCGAACGGCGATTCCAGCAATGCCGGCAAGTCGGCACTACTGTCCGAGACGGCGCTGCGCTTTTCCGCCGCCTCCGACTGGCGCGAGAACTCCGCCACGATCGACGGCTATGGCCTGTTCCGCGAAACCGTGTCTGGTTACCCGGTTCACAACGAGCAAGGGCGCATCGAAGGCCAGCTCAATGTCGACCTCGACAATGAACTGCGCGCCATCGCCAAGCTCGGCTACGAAGCCGTGCCGGAATCAGCGTCATCACCGGACGCCATTGCAGGCGTCAGCAAGCAGCCGCTGCGGCAGACCGTCAACGGCAGCCTCGCCGTCGAAAAGGACGTCGGCAAGATGCAGTACACGTTGACCGGTGCGGTCTCGCATGACTTCTATGGCGACGCCAAGCTTTCGAACGGCACCTCGCTGTCGCAGAAGGATCAAGACTCCACGCTCTACACCGCGACCTTGCGCACCGGCTACGAGATCTCCCCCGCCCTCACCCCTTTCACCGAAATCGAGGTCGGTCGCCGGGCCTATGATCAACGCATCGACAATGAAGGTTTCGAGCGCTCGTCAACCCGGCTCGGCGCCCGCGCCGGCCTTGAGCTAGACATGGGTGAGAAGCTGTCGGGTGAGTTCTCGGCCGGCTGGCTCAGGGAAGCGATCGACGACAAGAACCTGGACGCGATTTCGGGTGCCACCGTGAATGCCGACCTCAAATGGTCGCCGGAGCGCGGCACCATCATCGGCCTGACCGGTAAGACCACTGTCGAGCCCACGACCACATCAGGCGAAAGCGGCGACATCCTCTATTCCGGCCGCCTGACGGGCGAACGCCAGATTCGCGCCAACCTCACCGGCAATGCGGCTCTGGGCCTCGACTGGCGTGACTATGTCGGCATCGATGGCCACGACAGGATCTGGAGCGCCGAGGCGGGCCTGACCTGGTGGCTGAACCGCTACGCCGGCCTCACCACCAGAGTGAGGACCGAGAAGCTGACCAGCAATTTGCCGGGCCGCGACTACACCGCCAACAGCATCTTCCTCGGTGTAAAAGTGCAGAGATAAGAAAGCTCGCCAGGCGCAGTCTGGCAAAGCGATACGTCGCCAGTTCGACTGCCCTAGGCGGCGCCGCGCCTCTCCGACGGTCTTATCTCATCGAGAAGCGTGCGAATCACGCCGGCCATGTTCCCGTTCATGTCGCTGCGCCACAGCGCGAAGGCGACATTGGCCTCGACAAAGCCTTCCGGCGATCCACAATCGAACGTGCGGCCTTGATAGTGATAGCCATAGAAGGCTTGCTGCTTTTCCAGCTTCAGCATCGCGTCGGTGAGCTGGATCTCGTTGCCGGCACCCTTTTCCTGGCCTTCGAGTATCTTGAAGATCTCGGGCTGCAGGATGTAGCGGCCGTTGATGTAGAGATTGGACGGCGCGGTGCCGGTTTTCGGCTTTTCCACCATCTCGGTGATGCGGAAGCCGTGATGCGTGTCCTCGCCACGGCCGACGATGCCGTATTTGTGGGCTTCGGCGGGATCGCATTCCTGCACGGCGATGATGTTGTTGCCGGTTTCCTCGTAGAGCTCGACCATTGCCTTCATGCAGCTCTTCTCCGACTGCATGATCATGTCGGGCAACAAAAGCGCGAAGGGCTCGTCGCCGACGAGCTCGCGGGCGCACCAGACGGCGTGGCCGAGCCCCATCGGCACCTGCTGGCGTGTGAAGCTGGTCTGCCCCGGTGCCGGCTGCAGCCGTTGCAAGCGGGCGAGCTGATCGTCCTTGCCGCGCTGGGCCAGCGTGTCATAGAGCTCGAACTGGATGTCGAAATGATCCTCGATGACCGCCTTGTTGCGGCCGGTTACGAAGATAAAATGCTCGATGCCGGCCTCGCGCGCTTCATCCACCACATACTGGATGACTGGTCGGTCGACGACGGTCAGCATTTCCTTGGGGACAGCCTTGGTGGCCGGGAGAAACCGTGTGCCGAGACCGGCGACCGGGAACACTGCCTTGCGAACTCTCTTCATGCTGTCAATTATCCGCTTGATGGCCAGCTCCGCAATCCCCGTTTCAAGACATTTTCACGCCGGAATTGAGGATTACTGGGTGATAGGGGGGAACGTTACCAGTAAAGCTTCGAGGCGTCTTTTCCTTCCCGGCGGCACCTATGGTAAACTAATTCCTAACCTGGTTCGGCGATGAATGGTCTTTCCTGAGACAGAGAAGGAGGAAAAGATGTCCGTTCGCAATGCCGCAAAACGTTTTACCAGCGTCATGGCGGCAGCCAGCCTCTCGCTCGCCCTGCTGATGCCCGGCCCCGCTTTCGCGGATGCCGGCTTCCGGCAGTGGGTTGCCGGCTTCCGCGCCACCGCCGTGCAGAGCGGCGTTTCCGGTGCTCTCTACGACCAAGCCTTCAGGGACATCAGGGATATTGACCCGGTGGTGCTGGAAAAGGCGCGCACGCAGCCTGAATTCACGGCCCCTGCCTGGGACTATTTCGACAACCGCGTCCACGACCAATCGGTAGCCGTCGGCCAGCAGATGGCCAGGAAATGGAAGCCGTGGCTGGACAGGATCGAGTCAAGGTTCGGCGTCGACCGCTACATCCTGCTGGCCATCTGGTCGATGGAATCGAACTATGGCGAAATCCTCAAGCGCGACGACATCATGCGCAATGTCGTGCGCTCGCTGGCGACCTTGGCCTATGCCGATCCGAAGCGGGCGAAATTCGCCCGCACCCAGCTGATCGCCGCGCTTAAAATCCTGCAGACCGGCGATATCGACGAAAGCCATCTGAGCGGATCCTGGGCCGGCGCCATGGGCCACACCCAGTTCATCCCGACCAGCTATCTGCACTATGCCGTCGACATGGACGGCAACGGCAAGCGCGACATCTGGAATTCTATCCCCGATGCGCTGGCGACGGCCGCCAACCTTTTGAAGAAGAATGGCTGGCAGGCCGGCAAGACCTGGGGCTACGAGGTTGCCTTGCCTGCCGGCAAACTTCCGGGCGGCTCCAAGACGCTGTCGCAATGGCAGGCTCTCGGCGTGGTCAGGGCCAACGGCAAGCCGTTCAAGAACGGCTCCGACAAGGCGACGCTGAAGGTGCCGGACGGCCGCAGCGGGCCAGCTTTCCTGATGATCAAGAATTTCTCGGTCATCAAAGCCTACAACAATGCCGACAAATATGCGCTTGCCGTCGGTCTTCTTGCCGACGAGATCGCCGGCTCCAGCGGTCTCGTGCAGGACTGGAAGCGGCCTTTCACCAAGCTCACTTTCGAGGAAAGGCAGGAGCTGCAGAAGCGGCTTTCCCAGCATGGCCTTTACGACGGCAAGTTCGACGGCAAGATCGGCGACGGCTCGAAGTCAGCCATCATGGCCTTCCAGGCCAGCGCCGGCCTGGCCCAGGATGGCTATCCGAGCATGGAAGTGCTGAAGTGGCTCCGGCAGAAATAGAGCCACCTGTGGTGCCGCGCGGCCTTTCGGGCGCGCAAAGGACACTGTAGCAATCTGCCAAGGGATGGAGGAAACGATTGGCTTCGGCTGCGCGCATCGCAGGGCTTGTTCGTCGCATGCCGGTGCTCATTCTGGCCATCGTCGTGCTCGCCGTCGGCGTCGCTGGGGCCTTTCATGCGCCGGCCATGGCGCAGGAGCAGCAAAACCGCAGCTGGTCGTTGCGCGACCTTCTGTTTCCGCGCCGCAGCGAGCGGTTCGAGCCGCCGCTGGATATCCAGAAGGCAAGGCCCAGGCCAAAGGCGAAAAAACCCCGGGCGCCGCGCCCACCCGCGGAACCGGAAACCCCGGTGGTCGAGAAGGCGCCGGACGCCCGAACCGTCCTTGTGGTCGGTGACTTCATGGCGGCGGGCCTTGCCGAAGGCCTCGACACCGCCTTTGCCGGGAATGCGGGCGTCAGGATCGTCGTTCGCAGCAATGGTTCGTCCGGCTTCGTGCGCGACGACTTCTACAACTGGCCCGAACAGATCAAGTCGCTGATCGAGACCGAAAAACCCGCCGCCGTGATCGTCATGCTGGGCTCCAACGACCGCCAACAGATGAAAGTCGGCGACGTGCGCGAACAACCACGTTCCGAGACCTGGACCAAGGAATATGAGCGTCGCACCGACGCGTTCGGCAAAGCCATCGCCGCGACCAAGGTGCCTTTCCTGTGGGTCGGCATGCCGGCGTTCCGGGTACCGAAGATGACCTCCGACATGCTTGCCTTCAACGACATCTACCACCAGGCCGCCGATAGCCACGGCGGCGAATTCGTCGATATCTGGGACGGCTTCGTCGACGAGAACGGTGCCTTCGTCACCAGCGGTCCCGACATCAACGGCCAGCCGGTGCGACTGCGCGCCGATGACGGCATCAACGTCTCGAAGGCAGGCAAGCGCAAGCTCGCCTTCTATACCGAAAAACCATTGTTGAAGATCCTCGGCCTGACCGCACCGGGAAGCGTGGTCACGGCTTCCGCTCCGGCGGGCGCTCCTGTCGAGGCGCCGGCGCCGGCCGCGGCCCCCATCGTCATCGACCGAACCGCGCCGATGCTGCTCAGCGATCCGGCACTCGATGGCGGCTCCGAGCTGCTCGGCGCGGCACCGCCGCCTAAGGCCAACCCTGACCTGCCGGGTGAAAAGCTCGTGGTCGAAGGCAAGGCCCCGGCGGCTTCCCCCGGCCGCGCCGACGATTTCTCCTGGCCGCCGAAGGCTGCAGCCGCGACCGGCACCACGACCGCGATCAATCGGTGAATGGTGAATGGTGAATGGTGAATGGTGAATGGTGAATGGTGAATGGGAGGATATCTTCACTATTCACTATTCACTATTCACTATTCACTATTCACTATTTTCACTATTCACCACGGCAGAACGCTAGATCCCATCAATGCCTCGTCGATCGAGCGTGCCGCCTGGCGGCCTTCACGGATCGCCCAGACGACCAGCGACTGGCCACGGCGCACGTCGCCGGCCGCATAGAGCCTGTCGACGCTGGTCCTATAGTCACGGTCATTGGCCTCGACATTCCTCGAGCGGCGGTTGTCGGTGACGATCTTCATCTCACCGTCCAGCTCCGTTGCCACACCGGCCTTCGCCGGTCCGGCAAAACCGATGGCGATGAAGGCGAGATCGGCGCGGATGACGAATTCGCTGCCGGCGATCGGCTTGCGCTTGTCGTCGACCTCGCAGCACTTGACGCCGGTCAGCTGGCCTTCCTCGCCGATGAATTCGAGTGTCGCCACCTGGAATTCACGCTCCGCGCCTTCGGCCTGCGAGGACGAGGTGCGCATCTTGGTCGCCCAGTAGGGCCAGACAGAAAGCTTGTCTTCCTTCTCCGGCGGCTGCGGACGGATATCGAGCTGGGTGACGCGCACCGCGCCCTGGCGGAAAGCAGTGCCGACGCAGTCGGACGCGGTATCGCCGCCGCCGACGACGACCACATGCTGGCCGCCGGCGATGATCGGATGCGACGGCCATGCCACCGACTGGATCGGCTCGCCGCCGACCCGCCTGTTCTGTTGCACCAGATACGGCATCGCGTCATGCACGCCGCCCAGATCGTCGCCGGGAATGCCGGCCGCGCGCGGCGTTTCGGACCCGCCGCAATAGAGCACGGCATCATATTCGGCGAGCAGCTCGGCGACCGGCTTGTCGACACCGACATTGACGCCGCAATGGAAGGTGACGCCCTCGCCCTGCATCTGCTCGATGCGCCGGTCGATATAGTGCTTCTCGATCTTGAAATCGGGAATGCCGTAGCGCATCAGCCCGCCGGGCCGGCTTTCGCGCTCATAGACATGGACGTCGTGGCCGGCGCGGCCGAGCTGCTGGGCAGCCGCCATGCCGGCCGGGCCGGAGCCGATGACGGCGACACGCTTGCCGGTCTTCTTCTCCGGCGGATAGGGCCTGATGTGGCCGGTTTCATAAGCCTTGTCGGCGATCGCCTGCTCGACCGTCTTGATGGCGACGGGAATGTCCTCGAGGTTCAGCGTGCAGGCTTCCTCGCAGGGCGCGGGGCAGATGCGGCCGGTGAACTCCGGGAAATTGTTGGTCGAATGCAGGTTGCGGATCGCGTTGTCCCAGTCGCCATTGTAGACGAGGTCGTTCCAGTCGGGGATCTGGTTGTGGATCGGGCAGCCCGTCGGTCCGTGGCAGAACGGAATGCCGCAATCCATGCAGCGCGCCGCCTGTTTCTCGACCTCCTTGTCCGACATCGGCAGCGTGAATTCACGGAAGTGCCGGATGCGGTCGGAGGCCGGCTGGTACTTGTGTACCTGCCGGTCGATTTCGAGAAAGCCTGTTACCTTGCCCATAGTCCAGTTCCTGCTGTCCAGATGGTGCGGTTTTCGCCGCACCCGTTAACCTCTTGAGGCAGCCATGGCAACCTTTCGCACGAGGTCAAACTATCGATGAAGACGGGCCGGGAAACCTGGGCCTCCCGGCAATTCCAAATCTATTCCGCCGCCACGCCCATGCGCATGCGTTCCATCTCGATCAGCGCGCGGCGGTATTCGACCGGCATGATCTTGCGGAATTTCGGCCGGAATGTCGTCCAGTCGTCGAGTATCTCGCGACCGCGCACCGAACCGGTGTAGTGCACATGGTTCGAGATCAGCTGGTAGAGCCGTTCCTCGTCATGGCTGGTCATGTCGCCGGACACGTCGACGCGACCCTTGTGGTCGAGGTCGCCGCCATGGTGCAGCAACCTTTCCATCAGGTCGTCTTCTTCCGGAACCGGCTCCAGCTCGACCATCGCCATGTTGCAACGCTCGGCGAAATCGCCCGCCTCGTCGAGCACATAGGCGACGCCGCCCGACATGCCGGCGGCGAAGTTGCGGCCGGTCTGGCCAATGACGACGACGATGCCGCCGGTCATGTACTCGCAACCATGGTCGCCGACGCCTTCAACGACAGCCGCCACGCCCGAATTGCGCACCGCGAAACGCTCGCCGGCGACACCGGCGAAATAGGCCTCGCCCTCGGTCGCGCCATAGAGCACCGTGTTGCCGACGATGATGGAGTCCGCCGCGACGATCTTGGCCTCTTCCGGCGGCCGGATGACGATGCGCCCGCCCGACAGGCCCTTGCCGACATAGTCGTTGCCGGCGCCGACAAGCTCGAACGAGATGCCGCGCGCCAGGAAGGCGCCGAAGGACTGGCCGGCGGTGCCGGTCAGCTTCACCGAAATCGTGTCCTCGCGCAGGCCCTTGTGCTTGAAGCGCTTGGCCACTTCGCCCGACAGCATGGCGCCGGTCGAGCGATCGACATTGCGGATATCGACCTCGATCTTGACCGGCTGCTTGCTTTCGAGCGCGGGCTTGGCCAGTTCGATCAGCTTGCGGTCGAGCACGTCGTCGATCGGGTGCTTCTGCCGCTCGGTCCAGTGCGCTGCCTCATGCGGCGCATCCGGTTTGAAGAACATCTTCGAGAAATCGAGCCCGCGTGCCTTCCAATGCACGATCAGGTCGCGCTTTTCCAGAAGGTCGGTGTCACCGATGATCTGGTCGATATGGGTGTAGCCCATCTCGGCGAGCAGACCGCGAACCTCTTCCGCCACGTAGAAGAAGAAGTTGATGACGTGCTCGGGCGTACCCTTGAAGCGCTTGCGCAGCACCGGATCCTGCGTCGCGACGCCGACCGGACAGGTGTTGAGATGGCACTTGCGCATCATGATGCAGCCGGCCGCGATAAGCGGCGCGGTCGAGAAGCCGAACTCGTCGGCGCCGAGCAGCGCGCCGATGATGACGTCGCGGCCGGTGCGCAGGCCGCCGTCGACTTGCAGCGCCACGCGCGACCGCAAGCCGTTCAGCACCAGCGTCTGATGCGTCTCGGCAAGGCCCATTTCCCACGGACTGCCGGCATGCTTGAGCGAAGTCAGCGGCGAGGCGCCGGTACCGCCATCATAGCCGGAGATGGTGATGTGGTCGGCGCGCGCCTTGGCGACGCCTGCCGCAACCGTGCCGACGCCGACTTCCGAGACCAGCTTGACCGACACGTCGGCCGCCGGATTGACGTTCTTCAGATCGTAGATCAGCTGCGCCAAATCCTCGATCGAATAGATGTCGTGATGCGGCGGCGGCGAGATCAGCCCGACGCCCGGCGTCGAATGCCTGACCTTGGCGATGGTGGCGTCGACCTTGTGGCCGGGCAGCTGGCCGCCCTCGCCGGGCTTGGCACCCTGCGCCACCTTGATCTGCATCATGTCGGAATTGACGAGGTATTCGGCTGTGACACCGAAACGACCCGAGGCGATCTGCTTGATCGCCGAGCGTTCCGGATTCTTGCCTCCGCCAGGCAGCGGCAGATAGCGATCGGCCTCTTCGCCGCCCTCGCCGGTGTTCGACTTGCCGCCAATCTGGTTCATGGCGCGCGCCAGCGTGGTGTGCGCCTCGCGCGAGATCGAGCCGAACGACATCGCTCCGGTCGAGAAGCGCTTGACGATGTCGGCCGCCGGCATGACGTCGTCGAGCGCGACCTTCTTGCGGCCGTTCTCCTGCGCCAGCTTGAGCCTGAACAGGCCACGAATGGTCTGGGCGCGGGCCGTCTCGCTGTCGATCTGGGCGGAATAGTCCTTGAACGTCTCCCACGATCCCTGGCGCACGGCGTGCTGCAAGGTGGCGACCGCGTCGGGCGACCACATATGCGCCTCGCCGCGCATGCGGAACATGTATTCGCCGCCGACCTCGAGGCTGTTGCGCAGCACCGGGTCGTTGCCGAAACCGTCATTGTGCCGGCTGAGCGTCTCCGTCGCGATCTCGTCCAGACCGACGCCTTCGATCAGCGTGGCGGTGCCGGTGAAATATTGCTGCACGAAATCGGTCTTCAGCCCGATCGCGTCGAAAATCTGCGCGCCGCAGTAGGACTGGTAGGTCGAGATGCCCATCTTGGACATCACCTTGAGAATGCCCTTGCCGATCGACTTGATGTAGCGCGAGACGACTTCGTAGGCGTCCACTTCCTTCGGCAGCTCGCCACGCTTGTGCATGTCGAGCAGCGTATCGAAGGCGAGGTACGGGTTGATCGCCTCGGCGCCATAGCCGGCAAGGCAGCAGAAATGATGCACCTCGCGCGGCTCGCCGGATTCGACGACGAGGCCGACCGAGGTGCGCAGCCCCTTGCGGATCAGGTGATGATGGACCGCGGCCGTCGCCAGAAGCGCCGGTATGGCGATGCGGTCCGGCCCGACCTGGCGGTCGGACAGGATGATGATGTTGTAGCCGCCGGCGACCGCCGCCTCCGCCCGCTCGCACAAGCGGTCGATGGCGCCCTGCATGCCCGCGGCCCCTTCGGCGGAGCCATAGGTGATGTCGATCGTCTTGGTGTCGAAGCGGTCCTCGGTGTGGCCGATGGAGCGGATCTTTTCGAGATCGCCATTGGTCAGGATCGGCTGGCGCACCTCGAGCCGCTTGCGGCGCGAATTGCCGACCAGGTCGAAGATGTTGGGCCGCGGCCCGATGAAGGACACCAGGCTCATCACCAGTTCCTCGCGGATCGGATCGATCGGCGGGTTGGTGACCTGGGCGAAATTCTGCTTGAAATAGGTGTAGAGCAGCTTCGACTTGTCCGACATCGCCGAGATCGGCGTGTCGGTACCCATCGAGCCCACCGCTTCCTGGCCTGTCGTCGCCATCGGCGACATCAACAGCTTGGTATCTTCCTGGCTGTAGCCGAACGCCTGCTGGCGATCGAGCAGGCTGACGTCCCTACGCAGTTCGCGCGGCTCGACCGGCTTCAGATCTTCCAGGATGAGCTGTGTGTTGGCGAGCCAGGTCTTGTAGGGATGCTTGGCCGCGATCTCCGACTTGAGCTCCTCGTCGGAGACGATGCGCCCCTTCTCCAGGTCGATCAGAAGCATGCGGCCGGGTTGCAGACGCCACTTCTTGACGATCTTCTCCTCCGGCACCGGCAGCACACCGGCTTCCGAGGCCATGATGACGCGGTCGTCGTCGGTGACGATGTAGCGTGCCGGGCGCAGTCCGTTGCGGTCGAGCGTGGCGCCGATCTGGCGGCCATCGGTGAAGACGACCGCCGCCGGTCCGTCCCACGGCTCCATAAGTGCCGCATGGTATTCGTAGAAGGCCTTGCGGTCGGCATCCATCAGCTTGTTGCCGGCCCAGGCTTCCGGGATCAGCATCATCATGGCGTGGCTGAGGCTGTACCCGCCTTGGAATAGGAACTCGAGCGCATTGTCGAAGCAGGCGGTGTCGGACTGACCGTCATAGGAGATCGGCCAAAGCTTCGAGATGTTGTTGCCGAACAGTTCTGAATCGACCGACGCCTGCCGCGCCGCCATCCAGTTGTTGTTGCCGCGCACGGTGTTGATCTCGCCATTGTGGGCGACCATGCGATAGGGATGCGCCAGCTTCCACGATGGGAAGGTGTTGGTCGAGAAGCGCTGGTGGACGAGGATCAGCGCGGTTTCGAAGCGCGGATCGATCAGGTCCTTGTAATAGGCACCGACCTGATAGGCCAGGAACATGCCCTTGTAGACGACGGTGCGCGCCGACAGCGACACGCAATAGGCGCCGATGTCCTTGTTGTCGTTCTCGGCGTAGATGCGGCCCGATATGACCTTGCGCAGCAGATAGAGCCTGGCCTCGTACTCCTCGTCGTCGGTAATGTCTGGCGTGCGGCCGATGAAGATCTGCCGATGGAACGGCTCGGACGCCACTATCTCGGGCGCCTTCGACAGCGACGAATTGTCGACGGGCACGTCACGGAAACCGATGAGCGGAAGCCCCTCGGATTGCGCCGATTCGGCAATGATGTCCTCGATATGGGCGCGGAGGCCCGCGTCCTGCGGCATGAACCAGTGTCCGACGCCGTATTGACCCGCCGGCGGCAGGTCGATGCCCTGGGCCGCCATCTCCTCGCGGAAGAACCGGTCGGGAAGCTGCACCAGCACGCCGGCGCCATCGCCGACCAGCGGATCGGCGCCGACGGCGCCGCGATGCGTCAGGTTTTCGAGCACGGCCAGCCCGTCCTTGACGATCTGATGCGACTTCACGCCCTTCATGTTGACGATGAAACCGACGCCGCAGGCGTCATGCTCGTTGCGCGGATCGTAGAGGCCTTGGGCGGAAAAGCCGTTGGCAGTTCGGCCAATATTGGATCGCAAGGTGTTTTTGACGGTTGCCGCTTTCGTCTGCGCGGCCTGGCCGTTCGTCGCAGAGTGCGTCATGTCCGTCATCTCCTGTCCTCCATTCCAGCCCTTCGGGCGCTGGTTTGCCTCGGCAAGCGCTTGGCTCACCCTGATCCTTGTGGCACGTCTTGCGAAATCCTTGCCGAACCAGGCGGCTTTCCACATGGTTCGTATTCGTACAGGCCAGATTGAGGCCGTCCACCTGTCGCTCGCAGCAACAGCCGGAGAGGCCCAAATGATACGCCAATCCAGCTCGTTTTGTGCGACAAAATAAGACAGCACTACTGTCCTAAATTTTTATGACAGAATTCCCGAACGCACACAAGACCGATTCACAAAAAACTTGGACCGTTCGCGACAGAAAATTACGTGAAGTTGAGGAAAAACGTAAGGTTCAGTCGCGGGCTGCTGCCTTGCCAGCCGACTGGCTTTACCGATTTTCCGACGTCTGGCCTCTTGCGATCAGCGCGCGAAACCGGTCAACTTCAGGCTGATTTCCCCAAAACCCGATTTCCCCAAAACCCGATTCCCAAGACATAGGCAGACGCATGTTCTTCGCTTCCGACAATTGGGCAGGCGCCCATCCCAATATCGTTGCCGGCCTGTCGGCCGCGGCCGGCGGCTTTTCCACCGCCTATGGCGACGGTGCGCTCGACCAGGTGGTCTATCAGCGCTTCAGCGAGATTTTCGAACGCGAGGTCGCGGTGTTCTTCGTCGCCACCGGCACTGCCGCCAACTCGCTGGCGCTGACCGCCTATAACAAGCCTGGCGGCATTTCCTTCGCCCACCGCGAATCGCATGTCATCGAGGACGAATGTGGCGCTCCGGTATATTTTTCCGGCGGCTCGCGCCTGCATGCGATCGATGGCGCGCTGGGCAAGATCGATCCGCACAATCTGGAAAGGACCATCGGCCGTTTCGCACCCGAAATCGTCCATTGGGGACGGCCAATGGCTGTTTCGATCACCCAGTCGACCGAGGTCGGCACCATCTACGGGCTGAATGAGATCGAGACGATCTCCGCGATCGCCAAACGACATTCGGTGCCCCTGCACATGGATGGCGCCCGCTTCGCCAACGCGCTGGTCGCGCTCGAGACGACGCCAGCCGAAATGACCTGGAAACGCGGCGTCGACATCCTCTCCTTCGGCGGCACCAAGAATGGCTGCTGGTGCGCCGAGGCGATCGTGCTGTTCGACCTCGACCGCGCCAGGGAACTGGCCTTCCTGCGCAAGCGTGCCGCCCAGCTGTTTTCGAAATCGCGCTTCGTCGCGGCGCAGTTCGAGGCCTATTTCAGGGACGGCTTGTGGCTGGACACCGCCCGCCACGCCAACGCCATGGCCGCGCGCCTTGCCGCGGCGATCGAGGATTCGGCCACGGCCAAGCTGGCATGGCTGCCGCAGGCGAATGAGGTATTCGCGGTGATGAAGAAGGATGAAGCCGAAAAGCTGCAGGCGGCGGGGGCTGCCTTCTACGACTGGCACAAGCCGCATGGCTTTGACGGCCACATCGGTGAGGACGAGTTGCTCTATCGCTTCGTCACCAGCTTCGCGACAACAGCCGACGAGGTCGATCGGTTCGGCCAGTTGATCGCTTGATAACCGGTATCCCGGACAACAAAAAAGGCGGCGCCTTTCAGCGCCGCCTTTGCCTTGGGAGGCTATTGGTTTAGTTGGCGGTCTTGGCCTCGATCTGCTTGGCCTTGGCCGAAGACGCCGTAATGGCGATCTTGCGCGGCTTCAGCTCCTCGGGGATGTTGCGCTTGAGGTCGACGAAGAGCAGGCCGTTCTTCAGCGAAGCACCGACGACTTCGACGTGGTCGGCAAGCTGGAAGCGGCGCTCGAAAGCCCTCGAGGCAATGCCACGGTAAAGCAGTTCGGAGCCTTCGCCGGTGCCTTCGTCCTTGCGCTCACCTTTCACGGTCAACACATTGCGATGGGCTTCGATCGAGATTTCCTCGTCCGAGAAGCCGGCAACCGCCATCGAGATGCGATAGGAATCCTCGCCGGTGCGCTCGATGTTGTAGGGCGGATAGGTCTGTGCGCCATCCGGCTGCGCAAGCGAATCGAGCATGGTGAACAGACGGTCGAAGCCGACGGTCGAACGATAGAGCGGGGAAAAATCAACGTGACGCATGAGGTGTTCTCCTGTTGAGCAACATGGTTTGCGTATGGCCGGTGCGAAACCCTTGAGCGGCGTTTCGGATGGGCCAGCGGCCCCAACATTGGCGACCGCAACAGACATTTGGGGAGCGCTCGAAAGCATTTCAAGATTTCACCCAGAGGCAAAAGCCGTGCGGCTGGTGCCTTGATGAACAGCAGATGAACCGACGCTTCGGCGCGCGTTCAGACAGCCGGCGCTAAAGTGCATTCCAGGATCAAGGACCGGCGGCGCCGATTGTACAACAGGCACCGCAACGAGGCCGACCGGGTGTTAACGTCCCTTCCTCCCGGATCGACAGAGGCCGGAAGCACGCTTTCAAGCGGCTTCCGGCCTTCCCCGTTGCAGCCTCCCGTCACCGGGAATTCCTTGGCTTTTGGCGCTTGGGCGTCTATCACCTTGGCGGAGCCGGCCAGCGCAGGCGGGCATGCGAGACGCCGAGCACGAAGCGCCGAATGACGGATCTTTTCACCGAGAACTCCCTTTTTCACGAAATTGAGGGCAATCCGCGGCCGGAAAACGTCACCGGTGGCTTCTTCACCACGCGTGACCGCAAGAATATCCGCTACGGCCTGTTCGGCGCGGTCGCTCGCCCGATGAGGGGCACCGTGGTCCTCCTCACCGGCCGCAACGAGTGCATCGAGAAATATTTCGAAACCATCCGCAACCTTGCCGATCGCGGCTTTGGCGTCGCTACCCTCGACTGGCGCGGCCAGGGCGATTCCGACCGGCTGATCCGTGATCGCCAGCGCGGCTATGTCCGGAGCTTCCGCGACTATACGGCGGACCTCGAACAGTTCTTCGAGGAGATCGTGCTGCCCGATTGCCGTGGGCCGTACTACATCCTGGCGCATTCGGCGGGCGCATTGATAACCCTCCTTGCCATACCGTCGATGGTGAACCGTGTGCGGCGCATGGTGCTGATCGCGCCCTTCCTGACGCTGCCCGATCTGCCGGTCTCGATATCGACGGTTCGCCGCGTCTGCTCGTTGTTCTGCGTTCTCGGCCTCGGCCGGCTCTATGCCGCCTGGGGTCCGCGGCCGAAGGTGACGGCCCCTTTCGAGACCAACAAGCTGACGTCTGACCCGGTACGCTATCAACGCAACACGCGGCTCTACGAAGAACATCCGCAACTGGCGCTTGGGGGTCCGACGATCCGCTGGCTGCGGGCAGCCGCGAAAGCCTCCGAAGCCGTCAGCGATCCCGACTTCATGGCAAGAATTCAGGTTCCCATGCTGATCATCGCTGCCGGCGCCGACCAGGTCGTCTCGACCAAGGCCGTCGAGGCCTACGCCAGGCGTTTGCGACTCGGTTCGCTGCTGATGATCGACGGCTCCCGTCACGAAATCCTGCAGGAAGCCGACATCTACCGCGAGCAGTTACTCGCCGCTTTCGACGCCTTCATTCCCGGCAGCGATGATCCGACGGCCTGAAGCGCCGATCGCTGGTTCAGGTCGCGCTGACGCAATTCCGAGAGAAGTGTGAAGCGGTCAGCCGCGCAGGGCGGCCATGGCAGCGGCATGAAGCTCCGGCGTCGCCGCTGCCAGCACATCGCCGCCCTGTTCCGCTGGCCCGCCATCGAATGTGGTGACGACGCCGCCGGCCTTCTCGATGATTGGGATCAGCGCCACGATGTCGTAGGGCTTCAATCCGGGATCGGCGACAATGTCGACACTTCCCGAAGCGATCATGGCAAAGGCATAGCAATCGGCGCCGTAGCGGGCGAGCTGGATCTGCTTTTCGAACTGGTCGTAGCGATTGCGCGCCTCGCCTTTGAACAATGCCGGCGTGGTGGTGAACAGCGTCGCCTCGGCCAGCTTCGTTGTCTTGCGGGTTGTCAGTTTTCGCGGCCCACCCGGCCCCTCATAGTGGGAGCCCGAGGCGTTGGCGTAGAACAGTTCGCCGGTGAAGGGTTGAGACATCATGCCGGCAACGGCGTCGCCGTCGACCGTCAACCCGACCAGCGTCCCCCACACCGGAAGGCCGGAAATGAAGGCGCGCGTGCCGTCGATCGGGTCGATCACCCAGACATGCCGGCTCGAAATGTTCTCGCTGCCATGCTCCTCGCCCAGAATACCGTGGTCGGGATACTGCGCTGAGATCAGCGCGCGGATGGCGCGCTCGGCCTCGCGATCGGCTTCGGTGACCGGGTCGAAACTGCCCTTTTCCTTGTTGGCCACAACACCCTGGCTGCGAAAGCGCGGCAAGGTCTCCGCCGCCGCCGCCTGGGCGATGCGGCGCATGAAATCGATGCTGATGTCCAACTGATTCTCCCGCATTGCAGCATGCCCGAGCCGTGCTCTGCCGCCGATTTTATGCCAAAACAAGGGTATTCAACGATTTTTCCGTGACGACATCTGTTGCCCGGATGTCACACAAGCGTCGTCGAAACGCAATTTCCACATCAGAGTGAATTAAAAAAGCCTGAAGGTCGCTTGACATTTGTGCAGCGCACAATAACCTTAGCCTCGGACAGGTTCTCCTGTCCATGCCCTCCTTGGGCGTTTCCTCCCTAGACTTCGACCGTATCGTGCAAACGATGCGGTCTTTTTTTACGCCGCGATTTCCAATGCATGTCGCCCAAAAGCATGCCCACGGCCTGCCCGAGGGTGCGCAGCGGTTTGGTGCAACGACACGCATGAAAACAAGGCGGATTTCACTCCGCGGCCAGTGGCAGGTCGACGAAATGATGGTCGGGCATCGACATCAGGTCGGCTGAAAATCGCGTCAAATCGTCGGCCAGCGCATCGAAGCCGGCTGCCTTCTCGAATGTCCGCTCGTTCATGTAGAGCCCGCGATTGACCTCGATCTGCAGCGCATGCAGATGACGCGCCGGGCGGCCGTAGTGTTCGGTGATGAAGCCGCCGGCGTAGGGTTTGTTGTGGGCGACCGTATAGCCCATGGCGGTGAGCAGGCCGATCGCGGTCTCGGTCAAGGCCGCGGTGGTCGAGATGCCGAAACGATCGCCGATGATGAAGTCGGGCCGCAGGCCGTTGTCGCCGACACGGATGCTCGCCGGCATCGAATGGCAATCGATCAGCACGGCGAAGCCGAAGCGCGCATGGGTTCTGGTCAAAAGCCGCTTCAGCGTCTCATGATAGGGCTTGTAGACGGCTTCGATGCGGGCGACGGCTTCGGCCAGCGGCAAGCGGCCGGGATAGATGTCGAGCCCCTCGCCGACCAGCTTCGGCACCGTGCCAAGTCCGCCGGCCACCCGCGCCGAGCGGATGTTGCAGAAAGACGGCACCGGCTCGGCGAACATGCGTGGATCGAGCTCCCACGGCTCGCGGTTGACGTCGAGATAGGCGCGCGGAAAATTCGCAGCCAGCATCGGTGCGCCGAGCGCTACGGCGCCGCCGAACAGCTCATCGACGTAACAGTCTTCCGACCGACGGATGGCGTTGCGGTCCAGCCTTGCCATGGCAAGGAAGCGTTCGGGATAGTAGCGGCCGCTATGCGGTGAGTTGAAGAGGAAGGGAACGCGCTGCTCGGCGCCCGACCGGATTTCGAAGGGTGGAAAGACCGAAAAATCCTCGGCTGCCGTCTTCAATTTGAACGAACCCGAAAACACCAGTGCATCATGATGTGAAGGTGCCACCTTGCTGGCCGCGTGTCCAGCATTTCAGCGGCCGCGCGCCGCCGGGCAAATATGGATCATCGCCCACCTCGTTCACTTGATGTTTACCCTCACCTCCTCATATACAGGATGGTTAACGGGCTTGCCCAACGGCAATCTCGAGCGGGTGATTCGGACGGGATATCATGGCACGCATTCTTCTGGCGGAAGACGACGACGATATGCGTCGGTTCCTCGTCAAGGCGCTTGAGCGCGCCGGTTACCAGGTCAGCGATTTCGACAATGGCGCCAGCGCCTATGAGCGTCTGCGCGAAGAGCCATTCTCGCTGCTGTTGACCGACATCGTCATGCCGGAGATGGACGGCATTGAGCTGGCACGCCGCGCCACCGAGATCGATCCTGATTTGAAAGTCATGTTCATCACCGGTTTCGCCGCCGTTGCGCTGAACCCGGATTCCAAGGCTCCGAAAGACGCCAAGGTGCTGTCGAAGCCGTTCCATCTGCGCGATCTCGTCAACGAAGTCGAGAAGATGCTTCAGGCGGCCTGAGCCGCTTTCCAAGCGAGGCGCCGCACCTCTTCGCCGCTGCGGCGAGACGACGCCTTCTTTCCTTTTTCCTGCTATTGACGCGCTGGATCAAAAATGGTGTATGCGCGGCTTCGGATGGGCGTGTAGCTCAGCGGGAGAGCACTGCATTGACATTGCAGGGGTCACAGGTTCAATCCCTGTCACGCCCACCATCCAATTCAGACAATTAGATGTTATGTCGGCATCCTGGCTCGCCAGAGCCGGTTGACGTCTTCGCAAGGGTAGATGGCGCGGCGGACGTTTTCGATCACGCAACGCGCCCGTCTCGGCGTTGACCGAAACGGGCCGCGGCGATCAGATCATTGGCGATCAGATCATTGCGGCTCTGGATCGGGCGTATTTCCCGGCCTGTCCGAGGTGCCGCCCTTGCCTTCGCGACAAGGCTCGCCGATGCCGCAGCATTTGCCGTTGTAGGTTACGCCGGGCTTCAGCCTGTCGCATTCCCTGGGACTGGTTGTCTTGCAGCCGGCCAGCACCGAAACGGCGATGGCGGCCAAAAGGACGTTTCTTGAAACAGTAAACATGAGACGCTCTCCTTGATGGACCGTGCTTTGGACACACCGCTTGGTCGCGCCTCGGGAGAAATTGGTTCAAAAGAAATTGCGCATGCCGGCGAAGATCATTTTGTGCCGCACGGCGATGGAGGGGGACCTCACGAGACCTCCATGCCCCGGAGCTATTGTTTGAAGCAGGCGCGGCGTTCGCGTGACAGCAAGTCCCGCACGACCGGCTGCTTCGAGGGCCAGCCTCGTCGCGGACCTAGACGCCCGCCACGGCGCAAAGATCCTTCATCCTGGCAACCGCCAAGTCCGGATCGGCCAGCAACCCAGCCTGGTCGGCAAGGCGGAAAATATCCGCATAGTGACGGATGCCGCGCGCCGACTGCATGCCGCCAACCATAGCAAAATGATCCTGATGGCCGTTCAGCCATGCCATGAAGACGATGCCGGCCTTGTAATATTCGGTCGGCGCCTCGAAGATTTTTCGCGATAGCGGCACGGTCGGCGCCATCAAGGCGTCATAGCCGGCGCGGTCCCCATCCGCCAGTTTCGCCAGTGCTGCATTGGCGACCGGCGCGATGGCGTCGAAAATGCCGAGCAGCGCATGCGAATGCCTTTGCTCGTTGCCGGCGATCAGTTCGGGATAGTTGAAGTCGTCACCGGTGAACATGACGACACCGTCCGGCAGGCGGTTTCTGAGCGCGACCTCCTTGCCGGCATCGAGCAGCGAGATTTTTATCCCTTCCACCTTGCCAGCGTGGCGTTCGATGATGGCGACGACGGTGTCGAGCGCCGCTTCGAAATCGCTGCTGCCCCAATAGCCCCTGAGCGCCGGATCGAACATGTCGCCCAGCCAGTGCAGGATGACCTTGCCGGAAGCCTGGGACAGGATGCGGTCGTAGACGCTGACATAATCGTCGGGACCGTTGGCCACTTTCGCCAGCGCGCGGCTGGCCATCATGATCGCCTTGCCGCCCAGCCCTTCGATGAAGGCGAACTGCTGCTCATAGGCGGTGATCACGTCATCAAGCGTCCTGGCAGCGGCCGGCGTCAGATGATCGGTCCCAGCGCCCGAGGCCAGATCGGCGCCGTCGACGGTGCGCGCCTCGGCGATCGAGCGGCGGATCAATTCCTGCGCATTTGTCCAGTCGAAACCCATGCCGCGCTGCGACGTATCCATCGCCTCCGCGATGCGGAAGCCGAGCCGCCACAGATGGTGCCGGAACGCCATCGTCCCGTCCCAGTCGACCACCGGCCTGGACCAAGGATCGGTCATCGCAAGCGGATCGGCAACGACGTGCGCGGCGGCATAGGCGATGCGCGAAAACCGCGCGCCGATCACCGGCTGAACCGGCTGGCCGGCAAGCGCATAGCGGGCGCTGCGGCCATTCTCACCAGGCAAGGAAATGTCCATCGAGCTCTCCCTTGCCGCGCCTATAAATGGAACGTTCCAATAAATCAAGAACCTTTAGGATTCAGAGTTCATTCACAGGCAAATGCTGCATCGCAGCGCGGAAAGCCTTACAGACTAGGCCATTTGAGTACGCACAATTGATTTTCCGGCTGAGAAGAAATCTGGATTGACTCGGGATCGAACCGATGATTAGAACGTTCCAATAAAACTCGATCACAATGTTGGGAGGGTGCATCTCGATGGCCAGCCGGGCCAAGGCGACGATATTCGACATCGCCCGCGAAGCGGGCGTGTCCAAATCGACGGTATCGCTCGTGCTCCAGGGCAGCGGGCTGATCCGGCCTGAGACCGCAAGCAAGGTGCGCAAGGCGATCGAGGATGTCGGTTACGTCTACAACCGCGGCGCCGCCAATCTGCGCAAGGCTCACTCCAACGTCATCGGCATGGTCATCAACGACCTCACCAATCCATTCTTCGCCGAACTGGCGGTCGGCATGGAGCGCGTCTTCCAGTCGGCCGGCATCGTGCCGTTCATCGCCAACACGGCGGAAAATCCGGTGCGCCAGGAAGAAGTGCTGAAATCGCTGATGGAGCAAGGCGTCGCTGGCCTCATCGTGTCGCCGGCCCGCGGCACGACACCGGGCGCCTTCCGCAAGATCGAGACGGCGGGCCTGCCGGTGGTCTTCGCCATGCGCCGGCTACCGGAAAGCCGCATCCCCGTGATCGCGCCCGACAATCATCGCGGGGCCTATCTCGCCACCGCTCATCTGATTGGCAAGGGACATCGCCGGCTGGTCTTCTTCGGCGGCTCGTCCGATCTGGTGGTCTATCACGAGCGGCTTGGCGGATTTCGCGAAGCCTGTGAGACGCAGGGCATCGCCGCCCGCGACGCACTTGTCGTCGAAGGCGAGACCAGCCGCAGAGGTGGTATCGCATGCCTGGAGACCGCTCTCGCGATGGCTGAACCGCCGACTGCGGCACTCTGCTTCAACGACGCCGTCGCCTTTGGCGCCATGCTGGCGCTGCGCAAGCGCGGGCTTGAGCCGGGCGCGGATTTCGCCGTCGTCGGCTTCGACGACGTGGCCGAGGCCGAGCACTATATGCCGGCTCTGACCAGCGTTGCGGTGGACTCGGCGGGCCTCGGCGAACGCGCCGCCCATGTCATGCTGAAAATGATCCAGTCGCGCACTACCCGCGCCGAAGACCATATCGGCGCGGTCAATCTCGTGGTCAGGGAAAGCTGCGGCCCGGATCGTCGCGCCCGAAACAGGCCCGCGGGTTCGGGGGACGCGGCATGAGCGTCAAATGGGGCTTGATCGGCGCCAGCACGATCGCCAGGCAGTTCATGATCGACGCCATCCGTGCGCAAGGCGATGGCGAGATCGTGGCGGTGATGAGTTCCAGTCCTGAGCGCGCCACGGCCTATGCCGGGGAAAACAACATTCCGCTTGCCGTCTCGACGCTTGATGGCCTGCTCGGCGCCGACATCGACGCCGTCTACATCTCGACCACCAACGAATTGCATCTCGAACAGGCGCTCGCGGCCATCAAGGCGGGAAAGCACGTGCTGTGCGAAAAGCCGCTGGCGCTGAGCAGCGCCGATGCGCGCACAATGGTCACTGCCGCCAAGGCTGCCGGCATCGTGCTCGGCACCAACCATCATCTGCGCAATGCCGGCGCGCACCGCACCATGCGCGAGGCGATCGCCGCCGGCCGCATCGGCAAGCCGATTGCCGCGCGCGTCTTCCATTCGGTCTATCTGCCGGAGAATCTGCAGGGCTGGCGCATCGCCAAACCCGAGGCAGGCGGCGGCGTGGTACTCGACATCACCGTGCATGACGCTGACACGCTGCGTTTCGTGCTCGGCGACGACCCGGTCGAGGTGTCTGCCTTCACGCAGTCGGCCGGCATGGCCGGCGCGGGATTGGAAGATGGCGCCATGTGCATCTGGCGCTTCAAATCGGGCGTCATCGCCCAGTCGCATGAGGGCTTCACCACCAAATTCGCCGGCACCGGCTTCGAGGTGCACGGTTCGGAAGGGTCGCTGATCGCCAGCAATGTGATGACCCAGAAGCCGATCGGCTCGGTGCTGCTGCGCACGGCAGCAGGCGAAGAGGAATTGAGCTTCGCCCGCGAAGACCTTTATTCACGCTCCGTGCGCCAATTCCATGCTGCGATCCATGGCGAGGGCCAGCCAGCCGCCACCGGCGAGGACGGTATCTGGTCGCTGACCGCTGCCGAAGCAGCGCTGCAATCGGCCAGTTCCGGCAAGGCCGTCAAAATCGACCCGAAACTCGGGAGCATGAATTGAGCAAGATGGTTTCGGTAGCGCAGGCAGCGGGCCTGATCAAGGACGGCATGGTCGTGTCGGTGTCCTCATCGAGCGGCCTCGGCTGCCCCGACGCCGTTCTGGCCGCGATCGGCGAACGCTTCGATAGCGAAGGTCATCCGAAGAACATCACCACGCTCCACCCGATCGCCGCCGGCGACATGTACGGCATCAAGGGCATTGACCATCTGGCCAAGCCCGGCCTGCTGAAGCGCACTTTGTGCGGCTCCTATCCGTCCGGCCCCTCCTCTTCCGAACCACCGCATATCTGGAAAATGATCGGCGACAATTCGGTCGCCGCCTACAACGTGCCATCCGGCATCCTGTTCGACATGCACCGCGAGGCTGCCGCAAAGCGGCCGGGCGTGCTGACCAAGGTCGGTCTCGACACCTTCGCCGACCCCCGCCACCAGGGCTGCGCCATGAACGCCGCCGCCAGCGAGCCGATCGTATCGGTGCAGCAGTTCGACGGCGAGGAATGGCTCTATTTCCGCTCGATCGTGCCTGATGTTTCGATCATCCGCGCCACCACGGCCGACGAGCGCGGCAACCTCACTTACGAGCATGAGGGCGCCTATCTCGGCGGGCTGGAACAGGCGCTGGCCGCCCGCAACAATGGCGGTGTCGTCATCGCGCAGGTCAAGCGCGTCGTCGAAAACGGCACACTGAAACCGCATGATGTACGCGTTCCCGGCGTGCTGGTCGACCATATCGTCGTTGCGCCCGATCAGTTGCAGACGACGCTGACGCCTTACGATCCGGCAATCTCGGGCGAGATCTTCCGGCCGCTGTCGAGTTTCCGCAACGCGGAGATGAATGTCCAGAAGGTGATCGCGCGCCGCGTCGCCATGGAACTGCGCGACGGCATGGCCGTCAACATCGGCTTCGGCATTTCCGCCAATGTGCCGCGTATCCTTCTCGAGGAAGGCCAGCACGGCAAGGTCACCTGGGTCATCGAACAGGGCGCGGTCGGCGGCGTACCGCTACTCGATTTCAAGTTCGGCTGCTCGTCGAACGCCGACGCCTTCATGCCCTCGCCGCACCAGTTCATCTATTTCCAGGCCGGCGGTTTCGATGCGTCGCTGCTGTCCTTCCTGCAGATCGACCGTCACGGCTCTGTCAACGTGTCGAAGCTTTCAGCGCGCCCGCATGTGACGGCCGGCGCCGGCGGCTTTGTCGACATCACCGCACGGGCGAAGAAGATTGTCTTCTCCGGCTTTTTCAATGCCGGCGCCAAGCTGTCGCTGGCCGATGGCGGCATCCGCATTGATCAGGAAGGCAAGATCAAGAAGGTGGTCAACGAGGTCGAGCACATCTCGTTCTCGGGCAAGCGCGCGGTCGCGCAGGGCCAAGACATCACTTACGTCACCGAGCGCTGCGTGATGAAGCTGACACCGGAAGGTCTGGTCGTCACCGAACTCGCCCCGGGCATCGACCTGCAGCGCGATGTGCTGGCGCAATCGGAAATTCCGTTGGGCATCGCCAAGGATCTCAAGACGACCCCGGAAGCGCTCTATCGCGACCAGCCGATCGGCCTGTCGCTGGATGGCGGCGCCTCGCTTGGAGGCGCGCATGGCTGAGCGTCTCGTCACCTTCGAGCAGGATGGCGGCATCGGCATCGTCACGCTGCGCCGGCCGGAGAAATTCAACGCGCTCGACATCCCGATGCTGCGGGCGCTGGAGACGACGCTCGACGCGGCCGAGATGGCGCAAGGCGTGCGTGTCGTGCTGCTTTCCGGCGAGGGCAAGGGCTTTTGCGCGGGCGGCGATGTCGAGGCCTGGGCGCAAATGAGTGCGGCCGATTTCCAGGTGCAATGGGTGCGTTACGGCCACCGCGTGTTCGACCGGCTAGCGCGGCTGCGGCAGCCGACCATCGCCGTACTGTCCGGCCATGCGCTGGGCGGCGGGCTGGAATTGGCCGTGGCTTGCGATTTCCGCGTCGCGGAAACACAGGTGAAATTGGGCTTCCCCGAAACCTCGATCGGCGTCGTGCCGGGCTGGTCCGGCACACAGCGCGCCGTGCGCCGTTTCGGCGCGCAGACGGTGCGTCGCATGGCGCTGGGCGGCGAGATCTTGCTCGCGCCCGAAGCGCTGGCCCTGGGTTTGGTCGACCGGGTGGTCGAAACCGGCAAGGCACACGACGAAGCCAGGGCATGGGGCGAAAAGATCGCCGAGCGCGGACCACTGGCGACGGAAGCCGCCAAATTGATGATCGCGGTCGCTGAAGGCGAGGAAAGTGCCGCCGCCACGGAAGCGCTGGCCAGCGGCTTCATCGCCTTGACGAGCGACCTCAAGGCCGGTGTCGGCGCTTTCAAGACCAAGCAGAAGCCGGCCTTTTCGAGATCCTAGAGGAAAACTATGAACGCACCCCTCAAGATTTCCATGCCGGCCGAGGCGTCCGCGGCGCCAAAGGCGTACAAGCTGCTGATCGACGGCAAGCATGTCGATGCCCGCGACGGCCGCACGATTACGCGCCAGAGCCCCGGCCACGGCTTCACCGTCTCGCACTATGCGCAGGCCGGCGAGGCCGAAGTGAAAGCCGCGGTCCAGGCCGCGCACAAGGCGTTCGAAACCGGCCCATGGCCACGCATGAAGGCGGCCGAGCGTGCCGCGATCCTGCTCAGGGCGGCCGACTTGATCGAGGCACGGCTGGAAGAGATCGCCCGGCTCGACGCGCTGGAATCAGGCAAGCCGATCGCCCAGGCGCGCGGCGAGATTGGCGGTGCCGTCGACATCTGGCGCTATGCCGCCTCGCTCGCCCGCACGCTGCACGGCGAATCCTACGCCAATCTCGGCGATGACATGCTGGGCGTCGTGCTGCGCGAACCGATCGGTGTCGTCTCGATCATCACGCCGTGGAATTTCCCCTTCCTGATCGTCAGCCAGAAGCTGCCCTTCGCGCTTGCAGCCGGCTGCACAGCGGTGGTCAAGCCGAGCGAGATGACCTCCGCCTCGACCTTCGTGCTCGGCGATATCCTGATGCAGGCCGGCCTGCCCGCCGGTGTCGTCAACATCCTTGCAGGTCTCGGCGCCGATGTCGGCGCCCCGATGGTCAGTCATCCCCTGGTCGAGATGGTGTCGTTCACCGGCTCCACCAGCGTCGGCAAGATGACGATGGCCTCGGCAGCGAAGTCGCTGAAGAAAGTCTCGATGGAGCTCGGTGGCAAGAACGGCCAGATCGTCTTCCCCGACGCCGACCTCGAGGCGGCCGCCGACGCGGCGGTGTTCGGCGGCTTCTTCAACGCCGGCGAATGCTGCAATGCCGGCAGCAGGTTGATCGTGCACGAGGCGATCGCCGACGATTTTCTTGCCGCCGTCAAGGCGCTCACCGCCATGGTGGCGGTCGGCGATCCGCTCGATGACCGTACCAAGGTCGGCGCGATGATCTCATCGGACCATTTGGCCAAGGTGGCCGGTTACGTTGCCGCAGCCGCAACCGAAGGCAGCAGCGTCTACAGCGGCGGCAAGCAGCTGGCCTCCAATGCCGGCCAATACCTCGATCCCACCATCATCCGCGGCGTCACCGAGGAGATGGCCATAGCGCGCGAGGAAGTTTTCGGCCCGGTGCTCTCGGTGCTGACCTTTGAATCGATTGAAAGGGCGTTGCACATCGCCAACAACACGCCCTATGGTTTGTCGGCGGGCGTGTGGAGCGCCAGCATCGACACTTGCATGTCGGTGGCGCGTGGCGTGCGTTCGGGGACCGTCTGGGTGAACACATTCATGGAAGGTTATCCCGAGCTCCCCTTTGGGGGTTACAAGCAGTCCGGTATCGGACGCGAACTCGGCAAACGCGCCGTCGAGGACTATACCGAAGAAAAGACAATCCAGTTTCACCGCGGCCAACGCACCGGATGGTGGGTCGGCTGAGTTGAGAAGAACCCGGTGGGCTTCCACCGGTCGTGTAATGCAACAAGGGAGGAAGTACATGTTGCGCAAACTGCTTATCGGAACGGCTCTCGCATCCGGTCTGGCTTTCGCGGCTCATGCCGAGGACGTCAAGGAAGTCCAGATGCTGCATTGGTGGACATCAGGCGGCGAAGCGGCTGCTCTCAACGTCCTCAAGGGTGACCTGGCCAAGGAAGGTTACGCCTGGAAAGACGTGCCGGTGGCCGGCGGTGGCGGCGACGCTGCCATGACCGCGCTGAAGGCAATGGTCGCGGCCGGCAATTACCCGACCGCCTCGCAGATGCTCGGCTACACCGTGCTCGACTATGCCGCTGCCGGCGTCATGGGCGACCTGACCGAGACGGCGAAGAAGGAAGGCTGGGACAAGTCCGTTCCGGCCGCCCTGCAGAAGTTCTCGGTCTATGAAGGCAAGTGGGTTGCGGCTCCGGTCAACGTCCACTCGGTCAACTGGCTGTGGATCAACAAGGCCGTCATGGACAAGATCGGCGGCACCGAGCCGAAAACCTTCGACGACTTCGTTGCCCTGCTCGACAAAGCCAAGGCGGCAGGCGTGATCCCGCTCGCTCTCGGCGGCCAGAACTGGCAGGAAGCCACCATGTTCGACTCGGTCGTGCTGTCGACCGGCGGACCTGAGTTCTACAAGAAGGCCTTCAACGACCTCGACGACGAGTCTCTCAAGTCCGACACGATGAAGAAGTCGTTCGACAACCTCGCCAAGCTCGTCACCTATGTCGACCCGAACTTCTCGGGCCGCGACTGGAACCTTGCCACCGCCATGGTCATCAAGGGCGATGCCCTTGTGCAGGTCATGGGCGACTGGGCCAAGGGCGAGTTTAACGCCGCTAAGAAAACGCCGGGCACGGACTTCCTGTGCTATCGCTTCCCGGGCACCGAAGGCTCAGTGGTCTACAACTCCGACATGTTCGGCATGTTCAACGTTCCGGACGACCGCAAGGCCGCCCAGGTCGCATTGGCCACCGCCACCCTGTCGAAGAGCTTCCAGTCGGCTTTCAACGTCGTCAAGGGTTCGGTTCCCGCCCGTACCGACGTTCCGGACACTGACTTCGACGCTTGCGGCAAGAAGGGCATCGCCGACCTGAAGGCAGCCAACGAAGGCGGCACGCTGTTCGGCTCGCTGGCCCAGGGCTATGGCGCGCCTCCGGCGGTCGCCAACGCCTACAAGGATGTCGTCTCCAAGTTCGTCCATGGCCAGATCAAGACCTCTGACGAGGCCGTGACCGAGCTGGTCAAGGCCATCGACGACGCCAAGTAAGCGCCACACACCAAAAACGCCTTCCCCGCTCCGGCGGGGAAGGCTCCGATCCGCGAAGCTGGTTGGCCGCGTGTCGACGGGAGGAGCCTCATGAGCACAGTAGCGACAAGCCAGATCAAGCTGACGCCGGAGCACGCACGCCCGCGCAACTCGGTGCGCTCGCGCCTGCAGGATGCGCTGCCTAAGATCGTGCTGGCACCGAGCTTCGCCATCACAATCGTCTTCGTCTACGGCTTCATCCTGTGGACGATCTATCTGTCCTTCACCAATTCCAAGACCTTCCCGTCCTATGCCATCACCGGCTCGCGTGCTTATCAGCGGCTGTGGGGCTGGACCTTCGACACCGACCCGCCATCGAGCTGGTACACGTCGATCACCAACATGGGCATTTTCGGTTTTCTCTACATCTTCATCTGCCTGGCGCTCGGCCTGTTCCTGGCCATCCTGCTCGACCAGAAGATCCGCGGCGAAGGCGTGTTGAGGCCGATCTATCTCTACCCGATGGCGCTGTCCTTCATCGTCACCGGCGTCGCCTGGAAATGGTTCCTCGATCCTGGCCTCGGCCTCGAGCAGACCTTGCATCAATGGGGCTGGACGAGCTTCCATTTCGACTGGATCAAGAATAAGGATTTCGTCATCTACACGGTGGTCATCGCCGGCGTCTGGCAGGCTTCGGGCTTCATCATGGCGATGTTCCTGGCCGGTCTGCGCGGCATCGACGGCGAGATCATGAAGGCGGCGCAGATCGATGGCGCCACCACCTTCCAGCTCTACCGCCGCATCGTCATCCCGCTGCTGCGGCCGATCTTCCTATCGGCCTTCATCGTGCTCGCGCACCTCGCCATCAAGTCGTATGACCTTGTCGTGGCGTTGACCAGCGGCGGCCCCGGCGGGTCGGCCTGGCTGCCGTCCAACTTCATGTATGAGTACACCTTCAAGCGCAACGAGATGGCCGTCGGCTCGGCCAGCGCTGTGATCATGCTGATGACCATCGTCGCCATCATCGTGCCCTATCTCTATTCGGAACTGCGGGAGAAGCCGCGATGAGCGCCGTCACCACTCCCGCCCGCCAGTCCGGTGGCGTCAACGTCAAGCTCATCAACCGCATCGTCATCTACGGCCTCTTGGCGCTGTTTGCGCTGTTCTACCTGATGCCGCTGTTCGTCATGCTGGTGACCTCGTTCAAGACCATGGAAGAGATCCAGAACGGCAACATGCTGGCGCTGCCGCAAGCGCCGACCTTCGACCCATGGATAAAGGCGTGGAGCGAAGTTTGCTCGGGCCTGACCTGCGTCGGCATGAAGGGCTATTTCTGGAACTCGATCAAGATGGTGGTTCCAGCAGTCATCATCTCGACCCTGCTCGGCGCGCTCAACGGCTATGTGCTGACAAAATGGCGCTTTCGCGGGGCGACGCTGGTGTTCGGGCTGATGCTGTTTGCCTGCTTCATCCCATTCCAATCGGTGCTGTTGCCGATGGCGACCATCCTTGGCAGCATCGGCCGTTTCGGCGTGACTTTGCAGAATGCGACCGGAACGAGCTTCGGCCTTGGTAATTCGACAGTCAACCTGGTCTTCGTCCACGTCGTCTACGGCATCGGCTTCACCACGCTGTTCTTCCGCAACTACTACGAGGCGTTCCCAACCGAACTTGTCAAGGCGGCGCAGGTCGACGGGGCAAGCTTCTTCCAGATCTTCCGGCGCATCATGCTGCCCAACTCACTGCCGATCATCGTGGTGACGGTGATCTACCAGTTCACCAACATCTGGAACGACTTCCTATTCGCCTCCGCCTATGCCGGCTCCGGCGACGTGATGCCGATGACGGTGGCGCTCAACAACGTCGTCAACACGTCGACCGGCGTCGTCGAATACAACGTCAACATGGCGGCCGCGATGATCGCCGCGCTGCCCACCCTTCTCGTCTATGTGCTCGCCGGCCGCTACTTCGTGCGCGGTCTCATGGCTGGCGCCGTCAAAGGATAATCTGATGGCTTTTCTGGAAATTGATGGTCTGAGAAAGCGCTTCGGCCAGGTGGAGATCCTCAAGGGGATCGATGTCGAGCTCGAGAAAGGCGGCTTCCTGGTGCTGGTCGGCCCGTCCGGCTGCGGCAAGTCCACGCTTCTCAATACCATTGCTGGTCTGGAGACGATCACCTCGGGCGAAATCCGCGTCGACGGCCGCCAGATCAACGATCTGCATCCCTCGAAGCGCGACATCGCCATGGTGTTCCAGAGCTATGCGCTCTACCCGAACATGACGGTGGCCGGAAACATCTCCTTCGGCATGGAGATGCGCGGCGTGCCGGCGGCGGAGCGCCAGAAGGCGATCGACAAGGTGGCGAAGGTCTTGCAGATCGGCCACCTGCTGCAGCGCAAGCCGAGCCAGCTTTCCGGCGGCCAGCGCCAGCGAGTCGCCATGGGCCGGGCTCTGGTGCGCGACCCCAAACTGTTCCTGTTCGACGAGCCGCTCTCCAACCTCGACGCCAAGCTGCGCGTCGACATGCGCATCGAGATCAAGCGCCTGCACGCCACCACCGGCACCACCATCGTCTACGTCACCCACGACCAGATCGAGGCGATGACGCTGGCGACCAAGATTGCTGTCATGCGCGACGGCGAGGTACAGCAGTTCGGCACTCCGGCCGAAATCTACAACAACCCGACCAATCTCTTCGTCGCCGATTTCATGGGCTCGCCGGCGATGAACCTGATCCCGGCAACGATCGGCACCAACGGCAATGCGCTGTCTGTCGTGCTCCAGCGCGAGGCGCGCGAGCCGATCAACCTGCCGATGGCCAATGCACCGGCCGGCCTGTCGGCATTCCAGGGCAAGCCGATCATCTTCGGCGTCCGCCCTGAGGCGCTGACCGACCCGGAAGGCGCCGAACGCAACGCCTCGAACATCGCCACCGCCGACTGCCACATCGAGGTCGTCGAACCGGCAGGCTCCGACACCTTCGCCGTCACCAATCTCGGCGGCAAGGGCGTGGTGGCGCGGCTGCGTGCCGACGCCAACATCCAGCCGGGCACCAACACGCCGCTCGCCTTCAACCTGACAAAGGCGGTGTTCTTCGATCCGGCGACCGAGAGCCGCATTCGCTGACGGCCATGACAAATCCGGACATCGTCATCATCGGCTCCGGCATAGGCGGCGCAACGATCGCCTCCGGCCTTGCCGGCAGCGGCGCGAACATCCTGATGCTGGAACGCGGTGTGCCGTTGCCGGCGACGCCGCACGCGCGTGACACGCGTTCGATTTTCGTCAACGGCCACTACCGGCCGAAGGAGATGTGGCGCGAGGCCGGAGGCGCTGCCTTCAACCCCGGCAACTACTATTATGTCGGCGGCAATTCGAAATTCTATGGCGCTGTGCTGATCCGCTACCGCAGGGAAGACTTTGCCGCGATGGAGCATTTCGGCGGCGTCTCGCCGGCCTGGCCGTTTTCCTATGAGGAGTTCGAGCCCTGGTATTCGAAAGCCGAACAGCTGTTTCGCGTGCGCGGTGCACTGGGCGAGGACCCGACCGAGCCGTTCCACTCGATCCCCTATGCCTACAAGCCAGTGCCCGACGAGGCGCCGATCGCCCGCGCCCGCGCCGAACTCAAGAATCTAGGCCTACATCCGGCCTCGCTGCCGCTCGGCGTCGATATCGACACCTGGCTGAAGGACGGCAAGACCGGCTGGGACGCGTTTCCCAACACCGGCCAGGGCAAGGTCGACGCGCAAACGGGACCGCTGGCGGCGGCACTCAATGACAGCAACATCCGGCTCGAGACCAACTGCTATGTCGAGTACCTGGAAGCGTCGCCCGACGGCAAAAGCATCGCCACTATCCACTATCGGCAGGACGGCGAGGCGAAGAAAGTATCGCCGAAGCTGGTCATTCTCTCTGCCGGCGCGGTCAATTCCGCCGTCATCCTGCTGCGCTCGCCCTCGCCAGACGGCAAAGGCCTCGCCAACCGCTCCGACCAGGTCGGCCGCAATTTCATGAACCACAATTCGAGCGCCATGCTGGCGATCGACCCGCGCCGCCGCAACGATGCCGTCTACCAGAAAACGCTGATGCTGAACGACTACTATCTGTCCGACGGCAAGGGCGGCAAGCCACTCGGCAATGTCCAGCTTCTCGGCAAGATCGACGGCAACATGCTGAGGGCCAATGTAAAGTTCGCACCAAAATTCGCGCTCGATTTCATGGCCGGCCACGCTGTCGACTGGTACCTGATGTGCGAGGATCTGCCCGATCCGGAAAGCCGCATCATGGTCGACGGCAAGGACATCGTCATGCAATGGCGGCGCTCCAACATGCAGTCACTCGACGGACTGACCAAGGTGATGCGCGAAAATTTTCGCGCTTGCGGCTATCCGATTGTTCTGTCGCGGCCTTTCGACAAGCGCACGCCGTCGCACCAGTGCGGCACGGTGAAGATGGGCGACGATCCGGCGACCGCGCCGCTCGACCCCTTCTGCCGGTCGTTCGACCACCGGAACCTGTTCGTCGTCGATGGCAGCTTCCTGCCGAACTCGGCCGCCGTGAACCCGGCCCTGTCGATCGCGGCACAAGCGCTGCGGGTGGCTGATCATATCCGCAAGATGGAGTTGACCGCATGACCCGCCCGGCAGCCATCGTCACCGGCGGCGCGCGCGGCATCGGCCTTGCCTGCGCCGAGGCGCTCGCCGATGCCGGCTTCGACATCCTGGTTGCCGACCTTACCGAAACAGCCGCTGACGGACTTGCCACCGGCATCGCCGGGCGCGGCGCGAAATTCGCTTATGCCCCTTGCGACATCGCCGGTCTCGCCAGCCACACCACGCTTGTCGATGCCGCGATGCGCGCCTTCGGCCGCATCGACTGCCTAGTCAACAATGCCGGCGTCGGCGCGGTCGCGCGCGGTGATTTGCTCGACCTCAAACCGGAGAATTTCGACCGCACGCTGGGCATCAATCTGCGCGGCACCGTGTTCCTCAGCCAGGCTGTCGCCAAGGCAATGGTGGCCACACCGGGCGACCACACAAAATCGATTATCACCATCACGTCGGTCAGCGCTGAAATGGCGTCGCCCGAACGTCCGGACTACTGCATTTCGAAAGCCGGGCTTTCGATGTGGGTGAAGAACCTTGCGTTGCGGCTTGCGCCCGAAAACATCGGCGTGTTCGAGGTGCGGCCGGGCATCATCCGCACCGACATGACATCCGGCGTGGCCGCTAAATACGATGCGCTCATCGGCGGCGGACTGGTGCCGGCTAAACGCTGGGGCGAAGCGTCGGATATCGGTGCAGTGGTGGCGGCGCTCGCCGGCGGCAAATTCGGCTTTTCGACCGGCTCGATCATCAGTGTCGATGGCGCCCTCTCCGTGCCGCGACTGTAAGTGGACAGTGTCATGACCGACTACATCATCGTGGGCGCCGGTCCGGCCGGCTGCGTTCTGGCCAACCGATTGAGCGAGGATCCGGCAAATTCGGTCCTGCTGCTGGAAGCCGGCGGCAAGGACTGGCATCCCTATATCCACATGCCGGCGGGCTTTGCCAAGATGACCAAGGGCATTGCCTCCTGGGGCTGGTCGACCGTGCCGCAGAGGCACATGAAGGATCGTGTCTTCTGGTACACGCAGGCCAAGGTGATCGGCGGCGGCTCGTCCATCAACGCTCAGATCTACACGCGCGGCAACGCCCGCGACTATGATGCCTGGGAGAAGGAAGAGGGTCTCGCCGGCTGGGGCTATCGCGATGTGCTGCCTTATTTCAAACGCGCCGAGAACAACCAGCGATACGCCAACGACTTTCACGGCGACCAGGGCCCGCTCGGCGTGTCGAACCCGATTTCGCCGCTGCCGATCTGTGAGGCCTATTTTCGAGCCGGCCAGGAGATGGGCATCCCCTTCAATCCGGATTTCAACGGCGCCAGCCAGGAAGGGGTCGGCTATTACCAGTTGACCCAGAAGGACGCGAGGCGCTCCTCCGCCTCGGTGGCCTATCTCAGACCGATCCGCGCGCGCAAGAACCTGACCGTCAGGACCGATGTGCTGGTGACCCGCATTGTCGTCGAAAAGGGCCGTGCCATCGGCGTCGAAATTGTCGACAGACCGGGCGGCGAGAAGAAAATCCTGCGCGCCGAGCGCGAGGTGATCGTCTCGTCCGGCGCCATTGGCTCGCCGAAGCTCTTGATGCAATCGGGCATCGGTCCGGCTGACCATCTGAAGGCGGTCGGCGTGACGCCGGTTCATGACCTGCCCGGCGTCGGCTCCAACATGCAGGATCATCTCGATCTGTTCGTCATCGCCGAATGCACCGGCGACCACACCTATGACAACTACGCGAAGCTGCACCGGACGGCTTGGGCGGGCCTGCAATATCTGCTCCTGAAGAAGGGGCCGGTGGCCTCCAGCCTGTTCGAGACCGGCGGCTTCTGGTATGCCGACCCGACTGCCGCCTCGCCCGACATCCAGTTCCATCTCGGCTTGGGCTCCGGCATCGAGGCCGGCGTCGAGAAGCTGAAAAACCCGGGTGTCACCTTGAACTCGGCCTTCCTGCGGCCGCGCTCGCGCGGCACGGTGCGGCTGAAAAGTGCCGATCCCGCCGACCACCCGTTGATCGACCCGAACTACTGGTCCGACCCCTATGACCGCGCCATGTCGATCAAGGGGCTGAGACTGGCGCGCGAGATCATGCGGCAGAAGGCGCTTGCCCCTTATGTGATGCGCGAAGTGCTCCCCGGCCCGTCTCTCGCCAGCGACGACGAGCTGTTCGATTATGCTTGCCGCAGTTCCAAGACCGACCACCATCCTGTCGGCACCTGCCGTATGGGCCACGACGACATGGCTGTGGTGACACCGGATCTGCGGCTGCGCGGCATTGAGGGCCTGCGCATCTGCGACGCCTCGGTGATGCCGCGCGTGCCCTCCTCCAACACCAATGCGCCGACCATCATGGTCGGCGAAAAGGGCGCCGACCTGATCCTCGGCCGCGAGCCGCTGCCGCCGGCCGTGTTCTCTGGAAACCGGGCGGCTTAGGGTCAAAGAAATGATCAGGCACTGTGTGTTCGCTAGATTCCGCAACGATGTACCCGCCGCCGAGCGCATGGCGATCCATGCCGACCTCGAGGCACTACGACAGGCTATCGACGGCATGGACGCGGTAAATTTCAGCGCCAATGTCAGCCCGGAGCCGTTCGCGCGCGGCTTCACCCACGGCTTCACCATCGACTTCCGCGATGCCGCCGCGCGCGACGCCTATTTGGTGCACGAGGCCCATCAGCGCGCCGGCGCCCGGCTGGTCGCCGCACTTGAAGGCGGCACCGACGGACTGATGGTCTTCGATCTGAGGATTGCTCCTTAAGACAAGATGCTCACGTTCAATCGAAAAATTGGGGCACATTTGCAGATGTGCTTGGTTTCGTCGCCCCATTGGTGAAATGGGTGATCGCGAGACGACACCTGGACTAACCGAGCCTGAGCGCAACGACACCGGCGACGATGCTGAGCGCGGCGGCACCGCGCCAGCCCGTCATCTTCTCGCCGAGCGCGAAGACCGAGATCATCATGGCAAACAGGATCGAGGTTTCGCGCAGCGACGCCACCGAGGCGATCGGCGCCTTGGTCATCGCCCACATGACGATCCAGTACGCCGCGCCACTGAGCACGCCGGTGAACAGTCCTGCTTTCCAGTCGCGCGCCAGCACCGGCAGCGCCTTCGGCCCGCGGAAGATGAGGCACAGAGCCAAGGCGCCAAAAGCATCGCAGATGAACAGCCAGGCGGCATAGCTCTGCGCCGTGGCGGCCAGCCGCGCGCCGCTGCCGTCCGACAGCGTGTAGCTGGCGATGAAGATCGAGGTGGCCAGCGCAAAGCCGACCGCGCGCAAGTTGAGCCTCTCCAGATGGGCGCCGCCGCGAAACGACATCACCAGCGTGCCGGTCGACAACAGAAAGATACCCAGAATGGCAAGCGGGGCCGGAACCTCGGCGACGACGAACATGCCGCCAAGCGCCGCCAGCAGCGGTGCGGTGCCGCGCGCCAGTGGATAGGTCTGGGCGAAGTCGCCGGCCTTGTAGGCGCCGATCAGGAAGCTCCGGTAACCCATGTGGAAAAACACCGAGGCGATGATGTAGGGCCACACATCCGCCTTAGGCACTTCGACGAAGGGCAGCACCAGCAGGGCCGCGGCGCCCATGCCGAGCGTCATCAGCGTGATCGACAGGAAGCGGTCGAGATGGACCTTGACCAGCGCGTTCCAGCTCGCATGCATGGCGGCGGCGGCAAGCACCGCGAAGAAGACGAAAAGTGTCATGTGGCGATGCCGGGCGTTTCCAGGTCGATATCGACCCGCAGCGGGAAATGGTCCGACGCAACCTCGCCGATGTCGGCACTGATCGAACGCACGCGCCCGGCGAACATGCCGCCGACGAAGCAATGGTCGAGCCGCCGCTTTGCCACCTTGCCGTCGATGGTCTTCACATGGGTGTGGAAATCCGCGGCCGGCTCGCTGGCAATGGTGGCGGCATCGACGAAGCTGTCGAGATAAGCAGCACCACGATGGTAGGGCGTGCTGCCGACGATGCGATGGTATTCGGCGCTGCCCGGTTCCATGTTGAAATCGCCCATCCAGATCGCCGCCAGCGGGTTCTCCGGCTCCGCTTCGCCGCTGGTCCAGTTGCGCGTGGGCTCGTCGTCGACGCCGCTCCACGGTCCGCCATCGGACGACGCCCGGCGGTGCGCGGCCATGAGGTAATCGATCTGCTCCAGCCGCTCCTCGACCGCGATATGGGCGAGATGCAGCGACAACACCCGCACCGGGCCGGCAGGCGTGCGGATCATGCATTCGAGTGCCGCATTGCGCGTGTTGAGCGGCCGCAGCGTGCGGCGCATCGGCAGTGCATGCAGCCGCGACCAGACGATCGGCAGCTTCGACAGCACCATGGTGCCGAACTGCCGGCGCCGGCTGACAAGACGGCCGTCGCGCTGCTCGCTGGCATCCATGTCGAAAGCTGGGCCGTAGACCCAGTGATAGTCGGGCAGCAGGCGCGAAAGCAGCTCCGGCTGGTCGTCGAAATTGCTGCGTTGCCAGTGCCGCTCCACCTCTTGCAGCGCAATGATGTCGGCGCCGGCAACGATGCGCGCTGCGCGCGAAAGATCGTAGCGCCCGTCGCCGCCGAACCCGTACTGGATGTTGTAGCTGACCAGCTTCATTGCTTATCCGGCTCAATGTTGTGATGGCAGTAGCCGTTCGGCGGTAGCGTTGCAATGTGCCGAGCGAGCTACGGGGCTGGGCCAGCGTTCTAGTCAGTCGTCAGCGGCTGGAACCTGCCGGCAGGCGATGCCGCCAGTTCCGACCAGTCGATTTCTTCTTCCAGGCGATGATAGGCTTCGTCGCCGATCGTCCCGTTGCTGCGCAATTCCTCCAGCGTGTCGCGTTGGCGGTTGATGGCATAAAGGCGCAGCCGGTCATATTCGGTCGCCGCCTGTGCGTCCTCCGGGTTTTCCGCGATCAGGCGCTGAGCCTCATACTGCTCGCGCACGACGGCAGCCGCGGCCGACGTCTTGCGGCTCAGCACGTCGAGCGCGGCCTGCATGATGGCAACGCGCGCCTGCGCCACCTCGTTGTCGACTGTTCGGTCCGGGTCGAAGTTGAGTATCCGCAGCAGCGGCTTCAGCGTCATGCCTTGCAGTACCAGCGTGCCCAGAACCACTGCGAAGGCGGCAAGCACAATCGGATCGCGGCCGGGAAAATTGGCCGGCAGGGCAATGGCCACCACAAGCGTCACCAGCCCCCGCATGCCGCACCAACCGACCAGTACGGCTCCGCCAAACGTCGGTATATCTCGCCTTCTGTCTTCGCTGCCGAAGCGGGCGAACCACCGTATGATCGCAACGTAACTCGCCACCCAGACGAGGCGTGCAAGGATGACGACGGCCAGCACTGTTGCGGCGAAGAGAAAGGCTTCGCCCTGCCCTTCTCCGGAAAGCCGGCCGACGATCGACCGTGCCTGCAGGCCCATCAGCACGAAAGCCAGCACGTTGAGAACGAACACCGCCGACTCCCACACCGAATAGGAGCTGATGCGGTTTCTGGCCGGCATGCGGCGCGGCGCGGTGCGGGCGATGGTCATGGCATAGATCACGATGGTGATGATGGCCGAAAGGCCGAGCCTGTCAGCGAGGATCCAGACCCCGAAAGTTCCGGCGAATTGCACCACCGTGCTGCTCGCCGCATCCTCGATCCGAGTGAGCGTCATAAGCGAGAGGCGGCCAAGCAGATAACCCGCAACCAGGCTGCCTATCGTTGACAACAAGATCGTCGGAATGGCGTTGCTCAGCATGATCGAGCCGAGCGCTGCCGAAACCGCCAGCCGATAGATCAGCAGTGCCGTGGCATCGTTGAGCAGGCTCTCGCCCTGCAGGATGGCGGTGATGCGGTGCGGCACCTTGAATTGTCCGAGCACAGCAGATGCCGCCACCGCATCCGGAGGTGCTACGATAGCGCCGAGCGCGATCGCCGCCGCTATCGGCAGACCGGCCATCTTCCAGCCGACGAACGCAACCACCACAGTGGTGAAGACAACGGCGCCAAGCGCCAGCAGTGCCAGCGACAGCCGGTAGCGCTTGAGGTCGCGCAACGAAGTGTCATAGGCGGCGTCGAGAAGCACCGGAGCGATGAACAGGGCAAGCGCCAGTTCCGGATCGATCTCGATCATTGGCGCACCTGGCACGAAGGCGATGCCCACCCCGGCCAAAGCCAGCAGGGACGGATAAGGAACCTCCAGCCGTCGCGACAGCGCCGTCAGCGCAACGGCGATCAAAAGCAGGACAAGCGTGAGTTCGAAAAGAGCCATGGCTTGTTATATCCGTGAAGCGGAATTGGCGGCAGTGGCAAAGCGGCCAAGCGCAGGATGTTCGATCGGCGAGCCGGCCGGCCTTCAGGCGAGTCGCAGCTATGGATAGCGCGCCGGCTCGAGAACATTCTATTTGGAGGGGCCCAGGTTGTGTCGAGATTGCGGTCACGCCGGGTCGAAAATGATGATTCCTGGAACCGGAGCGTAATTTGAGATACGGGTGGCACCGGAAGCCCAAGAAACCGGCATTTGCGGCCGGCCTCACCTGAATATCGGCACAGCCTAGTGCAGCACCAGCATATCGCTCGACGAAAACGAGATCTCCGCCTTTTCACCGACCGCAGGGGGCGGCGTTGCCGGGCTGTTGAACGTGTCGAGCGAGACCGTGCTACCGCCGATGCCGACGCGAACCCGGATGACCGATCCGAGGAAATGCACCTCGGAAATTTCTCCCGAAAGGCTGGAGTCACGGCCGGGCTGGCGGCCCAGCGAGATCGCTTCCGGGCGCAGCGCCAGCGACAGCGTGTCACCGGATTTTGAACCGTTGAGCTTGCCCTTGAGCGAGACCTCTTCGCTGTTGACCCGCACCGTGCCTGCCGAGGCATCGGTGACGGTGCCTTCCAGCACGTTCAGCGTGCCGACGAAGTTGGCGACGAACTTGGTTGCCGGGCGGTTGTAGATCTCGAACGGCGTGCCAACCTGCTCGGCCTTGCCGCCATGCATGACGGCGATGCGGTCCGAGATCGACAACGCCTCTTCCTGGTCGTGCGTCACGAAGATGGTGGTGATGCCGAGCTTCTTCTGGATCGAGCGGATTTCCTCGCGCAGCGACACACGCACCTTGGCATCGAGCGCCGACAGCGGTTCGTCGAGCAGCAGCAGCTTCGGCTTCGGCGCGATGGCGCGGGCCAGCGCGATGCGCTGCTGCTGGCCACCCGAGAGCTGGTAGGGATAGCGATCCGCCATCTGCGGCAGCTTGATGATGTCGAGCATCTCGGCAACACGGGCATCGATGTCCGCCCTGGGCATGCCCGCGACCTTGAGGCCGAAGCCGATATTCTGCGCCACGGTCAGGTTCGGAAACAGCGCATAGGCCTGGAACACCATGCCGACATTGCGCTGGTTGGGCTTCAGCCTCGTAATGTCCTTGCCACCGACGACGATCTTGCCGGCGCTCGGCTCCTCGAAGCCCGCGACCATCCGCAGCACCGTGGTCTTGCCGCAGCCGGACGGGCCGAGGAAAGAGACGAATTCGCCGCGCTCGACGTCAAGATTGAAGTCCTCCACCACGGTGGTGGCACCGAAGGATTTTCGAACGTGCTGGATGGACAGGAACGGATCGGCCATGGCTTTGACTTTCAGTTCGGGCGGTTCGCCGATCTCGGCGCGAAGCGGGACAGGATTTGGATCAGCGACATGCAGCCCCAGGTAATAGCGAAGGCGATAATGGCGAGCGCTGCCGGCTCATAGGCGCGATTGGCGCCGATATTCTGCAGATAAGGGCCGAAAGCCGGCCGATTGAGCAGGCTCGCCATGGTGAACTCGCCAATGACGATGGCGAAGGTGAGGAAGGCGCCCGACAGCACCGCGATCAGCACATTGGGCAGGATGACGCGGGTGATGATCGTCCCCCAACCAGCACCAAGGATCTGTGCCGCTTCCGTAAGGGTACGCACGTCGATGGTGCGAAGCCCTGTGTCAACGGCGCGATACATATAAGGCAACGCCAGTGTCGCATAGCCGATGACCAGCAAGGCATTGGTGCCTGTATCGGTCGCCAGGAACGGCAGCGGCGAATTCGACCCGTACATTCTGATGTAGCCGAAGACGATGACGATGGCCGGGATGACCAGCGGCAGCAGCGTGATGAACTCGACGATCGGCCGCAACTGCGGCAGGCGTAGCCGGATCCAGTATGCAGCCGGCACGACGATAAGCACGCCGAGAATGATGGTGAAGACGGCGGCGAGCACCGAATAGCCGAAGGTCGCCTGGAAGCGGGCATCGCCGAGCACGACCTTGTAGGCGTCGAAGGAGTACTCGCCACGCCGCATGCGCATGGAGAACTCCACCGTCGCAATCAGCGGAATGAAGAAATAGGCCGCGCCCAGCGCGAAGACGACCCAGGCCCAGAACCTGCCAGCCTTCATTTGAGCCACCTCTCGGAACGGGTGCGGAACCAGATGTAGAAAACATTGGCAAGACCGGTAATGACGATCATGCCGAAGGCTATGGCGTAGCCGAGATGGGCATTGTGCAGCACGTCTCCACGGATCTGGGCATAGAGCAGGATCGGCACGATGTTGAGCGACGAGCCGGTCAATGCATAGGCGGTGGCGATGGCGCCGAAGGCGTTGGCGAACAACAGGATCACGGTGCCGAGGAAACTCGGCCAGATCACCGGAATGACCACCATGCGCCAGTACTGCGACATGGTCGCGCCCAGCGTCGCGGCGGCCTCGCCCCATTCCTTCTTCAGCCCGTCGATGGCTGGCACGATGATGACCACCATCAGCGGTATCTGGAAATAGACATAGGTCAGCGTCAGGCCCCAGAATGACAGTATGTTGAAACCATGCGCATAGATGTTAAGGCCAAACAGGGTGTTCAGGATCACCGTCGCAAGGCCGAGCCGGCCGAGCGTGGCGAGGAAGGCGAAGGCCAGCGGCACGCCGGCGAAATTGGAAGCAACGCCGGAAAAGGTCAGTGTCGCTGAACGTATCCAGTCCGGCAGGCCGCCGCGCACGATGGCAATGGCAATCGCCAGACCCGCAAAGGCGCCAATCAGCGATGAAGCAAGACTGACCTTGATCGAAATCCAGTACGCGGCAACGATCGACGGTTGCGCCAGCGCCGCGATGTTTTCGAGGGTGAATTCGCCGGCATCGTTCTGGAATGCGCCCAGCATCAGATAGAGCGTGGGCAGGACCAGGAACATGATGGCAAAGATGAAGAACGGCGCAACGCCGAGCCATTGCGTCGGCAACCTGAAGCCGCGCGCCTCGGCGGGAGGCGCGGTCTTGCCGGCAACAGCGTGATCGGACATTGAGATATCGGTCATGCGCCGGCTACCGTCTTCGAGAGAAAGAACCGGGCGGCCGCGAAGCCGCCCGGTGGATTTCAGCTGTTACTTGACGTTGGCGCCGACAACGGCATCCCAGTTCTTGGTGATGGCTTCCTTCGCCTTGCCCTGCTCGTCGAGCGTCGGGAACGCCGCGGCCGCATAGGACTCAGCCGGCGGCAGCTTGGCCAGCACGTCCGCCGGGATCTTGTTGTTCTTGGCAAGATCGTTGAAGCGGATCGGGTGGCAATAGCCCTTCAGCCAAGCGATCTGGCCTTCGTCGGAATAGAGGTATTCCAGCCAGAGCTTGGCTGCGTTCGGGTGCGGCGCGTAGGCGCTGATCGCCTGCACGTAGACGCCGGCGACGACACCGGTCTTCGGCACGACGACGTCGACGGGCGGATTGCCCTTCAGCGTGTCACGGCCGGCGAGCGCGTTGTAGTCCCAGGTGACGAGGATCGGAGTCTGCCCCTGGGCGAGCGTGGCGGCCTTGCCGATGACCGGCACGAAATTGCCGGCGGCGTTGAGCTTCTTGAAGAAGTCGAGGCCTGCGGTGCCGGCTGCCTCGCCAGCAGCCGCACCCGACGACAGGCCAGCGGCATATACCGCCTGGATAGCCTGGTTCGACGCGCGCGGATCACCGGCCAAAGCGACCGAGTTGGCGAATTCCGGCTTCAGCAGGTCGGCCCAATCCTTCGGCGATTCCTTGACCAGATCCTTGTTCACCTGGAAGGACAGCACGCCGTAGTAGTCGCCGGTCCAGAACCCTTCGGCGTCCTTGGCGCTCTCTGGGATCGAGTCCCAGGTCGACACCTTGTAAGCCTGGATCAGGCCATCCTTCTTGGCCGACGGGCCGAACGACAAGCCGACGTCGATGACGTCGGGCGCCTGCGGGCCCTTGTTGTCCTTGTTGGCCTTGATCGCCTCGACCTCGTCACCGGAACCGGCATCGGGGTTGAGTTCGTTGACGGTGATTTCCGGATACTTCGCCTTGAAACCGGCGATGACGTCGCCGTAACCGCACCAGTCATGCGGCAGCGCGATTGTGGTAAGCTGGCCTTCGGCCTTGGCGGCCTTGACGAGATCGTCCATCGAATCCGCGGACGAAATCACCGTCGACGCGAAAAGCGCCGCGGCCGAAAGGGAAAGCACTTTCCCCGTGAATTTGAACATGTGTTCTCTCCGTTGAACTGACGCCGTTGGACGCCTGCGATGCGGTATCGTTTTCATGTGACAGCCAGATGAAAGCTTTATGAAACCGGCTGCTCGCAGTGCGAAAAAGTAAACTCTTTTTAACCGGTTGTAGCAATCGCTTCGCGATTCTTTTTCCGGCTAACTAATTTCTGCCTTGCCCGTCATCCTCCCCCTTGTTTTTGTAGCCCCTTTTCAGATCACTTTGCGATGCGGAAAACGCCTCAGACCGTGCCGGCGATGGCGTTTTCGAGCAAGGTCAGCGCCGCCTTCTTGGTCAGCTTGACCGGGTTGCCGCCGGCGGTGGGATCGACCACCGCCATGTCGGCGATCAGCCCCTTGCGCTTCTTGTCCATGTCGAGCCCCTTGATCAGGCCCGGCAGCGCGTGCGGTACCTTCAATTCCTTGCGCAGCTTGATGATCGCCTTGGCGAAGCCGTCGAAGCCGCCCTTGATGCCGCAATAGGCGGCGAGCCGGCCAATACGCTCCTCGATCGATTCCCGGTTGAAGGCCAGCACATAGGGCATGAACACCGCATTGGTCATGCCGTGATGGGTATCGTAGAGCGCGCCGATCGGATGCGACAGCGAATGGATGGCGCCGAGCCCCTTCTGGAACGCGGTGGCGCCCATCGCGGCAGCACTCATCATATGGGCGCGCGCGACGAGATCCTTGCCGTTGGCAAAAGCCTTCGGCAGGTTCTCGAAGACCAGCCTCACACCTTCAACGGCAATGCCGTCGGCCATCGGATGGTAGCCCGGCGCGCAATAGGCTTCGAGGCAGTGGGCAAGCGCGTCCATGCCGGTACCGGCGGTGATGAAGCCGGGCATGCCGACCGACAGTTCCGGATCGGCGATGACGATTGCCGGCAAAAGTTTCGGATGAAAGATGACCTTCTTGGTGTGCGTCGCCTCATTGGTGATGACACCGGCGCGGCCGACCTCCGATCCCGTACCGGCGGTGGTCGGCACGGCGATGATCGGCGCGATGGCATCCGAATTGGCGCGCGTCCACCAGTCGTCGACATCCTCGAAGTCCCACACCGGCCTGGTCTGCCCGGCCTGGAAGGCAATCAGCTTGCCGAGATCGAGCGCCGAGCCGCCACCGAAGGCGATGACGCCGTCATGCTTGCCCTTCTTGAACACGGCGATGCCGGCGGTCAGATTGGATTCGACCGGGTTCGGCCTGACCTCCGAGAAGACGCCATAGGGAACCTTGGCGTCGTCAAGGATTTTCAGCGTCGAGGCGACGACCGGCAGTTTCGCCAGGCCTGGATCGGTGACGAACAGCGGCCGCTTGATGCCGGTGGCCGACAGCACCTCAGGCAATTCCTTGATGCGCCCGGCGCCGAAGCGGACGGTGGTGGGGTAGTTCCATTTGGAGATCAGCTTGGACATTTTTGTCTTTCAATAAATCAGATGGCTTCGCGCAGATGGAATGATTTTGGCCTGGTCAGATTGTCGTAGCCGATGGCCGACAGCCCCGCACCCTTGCCGGTGTCCTTGACGCCGGTCCAGACCAGCGCCGGGTCGAGGTAGTCGCAGCGGTTCATGAACACCGTGCCGGTTTCGACGCGGTTGCCGATCGCCACCGCATGCTCGGTATCGCGCGTCCAGATCGAAGCAGTCAGTCCGTAGGGGCTGTCGTTCATCAGCGCGATCGCCTCTTCGTCGTTGCGCACCTTCATGATGCCGACGATCGGCCCAAAGCTCTCCTCGCGCATGACGCTCATCTGATGATCGACATTGGTCAGCACTTCCGGCGCCAGATAGGGCGAACCGGCCTTGTCGTTGGTCACCTTCATGTTGATGTGCGCCGCCGCGCCTTTGCGCAGTGCCTCGGCCTTCTGTTCGCGGATCAGGTCGGCGAAGCGCGCCTGCGCCATCGGCCCCATCGTCGTCGCCTGGTCGAGCGGATTGCCGACGACATAGTTCTTCGTCTCGGCGATGAAGCCTTCGACGAATTCGTCATAGACCTTTTCGTGCACATAGACGCGTTCGATGCCGCAGCAGCACTGTCCGGAATTGTAGAAGGCGCCGTCGACCAGATTGGCGACCGCATGGTCCATCTTGGCGTCGGGCAGCACATAGGCCGGATCCTTGCCGCCAAGCTCCAGGCCGAGCGTCATGAAAGTGCCCGCCGCCGCTCTTTCGATGGCGCGGCCGCCGGCGACCGAACCGGTGAAATTGACATGGTCGATCTTGCCCGAGCCGAGCAGCTTCTCGGTCTGGGCGTGGTTGAGCACGATATTCTGGAACACACCCTTCGGCAGACCGGCCTTGTCGAGGGCCTGCTGAAAGCGCTCGCCGACCAGCAGCGTCTGCGCCGCATGCTTGAGGATGACGGTGTTGCCGGCCATCAGCGCCGGCACGATGGTGTTGACCGCGGTGAGGTAAGGATAATTCCACGGCGCGATCACCATGACCACGCCGAGCGGATCCTTCTTCACATAGCGGCGGAAGCCATCCTTCGGGTTGGAGGCCGGCACCGACTTGAGCGCCGCCTCGGCGATCTCGACCATGTAGTTGGTGCGTTCCTTGACGCCGCCGAACTCACCGCCATAACGAACAGGCCGCCCCATCTGCCAGGCGATCTCCGGCACGATCTCGTCGGTCATCGCAACCAGCGCTTCCAGCATCGCCAGCATGTACTTGCCGCGCTCGACGATCGGCGTCAGCGCCCATTTCTCTTGCGCAGCCTTGGCGCGCTCGACCGCGGCGCTGACCGCCTGGTCTGTCGCGATCGGCCGCTCGGCATAGATCGAGCCATCGACTGGGGATATGAGTTTGACCGTTTCGGTCATTTTGTTAGTCCTCGCATTCTGTAACGAAAATCTTGTGGTCTGGCGTTGCCATCCTCCTGCCGGCCCCTTTTCCCCGATTATGACGGGAAGAAGGGACGTGGCCCAGCGCTTGCGGCCCCTCTCCCCGCTCTACACGGGGAGAGGATAGAGTGAGGGTGGCGCCGACAAACGGACTTAGTACCGCTCGAACCCTCTATGCAGTTCCCAATCCGTAATCCGGCGGTCGTATTCGAACTGCTCCCACTTGGCGGTGTGGACATAGTGTTCAAGCACGTCCTCGCCGAACGCCTGCTTCAGCATCATCGAGTCCGTCAGCGTCTCGGTGGCATCGCGCAGCGTCTTCGGGATCTCCGGCAGGCGAGATGCCTGATAGGCATCACCGACAAACGGCTTTTGCAGTTCCAGCTTCTCGTCGATGCCGGCAAGACCGGCCGCGATCAGCGCCGCGAAGGCGAGATAGGGGTTGAGGTCGGCGCCGCCGATGCGGCACTCCATGCGGATGCCCTTGGTGCCCTCGCCGCACAGCCGGAAACCGGCGGTGCGGTTGTCCTCGCTCCACATGATCTTGGTCGGCGCGAAGGTGCCGGCTTGGAAGCGCTTGTAGGAATTGACGTAAGGCGCCAGGAACCAGGTGAATTCGTTGGCGTATTTGAGTTGGCCCGCCGCCCATTGCTGGCCGAGCGTCGACAGCGTCCACTCCGCATTTTTGTCGAAGAACAACGGCGTCTTGCCGTCGGCGCTCCACAGCGAATTGTGGATGTGGCTGGAATTGCCGGCGAGCCCGTAATTGTATTTGGACATGAACGAAATCGCCTTCCCCTCGGACTCGGCGATTTCCTTGGCGCCGTTCTTCAGGATGACGTGGCGGTCGGCCATGTCGAGCGCCTCGGCATAGCGCACATTGATCTCTTCCTGGCCCGGACCCCACTCGCCCTTGGAATTCTCGATCGGAATGCCCGCCGCTTCCATTTCGTTGCGAAGCCGGCGCATGACGCCTTCTTCCTTGGTGGTGATGCCGATCTGGTAGTCGCCGATATAGGGCGATGCCGTGTCGAGGCCCTGCCAATGCTTCTTGCGGGCGGAATCGTAGGTCTCGTTGAACAGGTAGAATTCCAACTCTGAAGCGAAATAGCCGATATAGCCGCGCTCCGTCAGCCGCTTGACCTGTTTCTTGAGGATGGCGCGCGGCGAGTGCGGCAGGTCGTCATGCGTGTGGTGGTCGAGCACGTCGCAGATCACGAGTGCGGTCTTTTCCAGCCACGGAATGCGCCGCAGCGTGGCCAGATCCGGCTTCATGACGAAGTCGCCATAGCCCTTCGACCAACTCGCTGCCTTGTAACCGGGCACCGGCTCCATATCGATGTCGGCGGCCAGGAGATAGTTGCAGCCATGCGTTTCGTCATGCGCGGAATCGACGAAGTATTGCGCCAGGAACCGTTTGCCCGCCAGCCGGCCCTGCATGTCGACGATGCAGGCCAGCACCGTGTCGATCTCGCCGCTGGAGACCGCTTTCTTCAATTGATCGAACGAGAAATTTCCGGCCATTCCTTTGGCACTCCAGCGCTTGACGATTGAGAGGGGCAAACGAAACCATGGCCGGCAAAAACGCCGGCCATGGCCATGATGATTGATGTCAGTAGCCGGTTTCGCCGACGGCCAGTTCGGCGGCCGCGATGGCAGCCTTGCGCTTGGCAATCTGGTCGCCGATCGGCGGACCCTGGAAACGGCGGTTCTCGAACCCGAACCAAAGCACGGCGGTCAGCACAATGAAGCCAATGGTGATGTAAAGCACTTTGTCGTTCGGCGGCTGGATGGCGATGTAGAAGATGATCGCCATGCCGACGACCGACAGGCCGCAAAACAGCTTGAACAGGCCGGCGCCGAGATTCCACGGGCCTGGATTCGGCCATTTCGCCGTTCCGAAAGTCATCATGCCGAGCACGATCGGAATGATGAACGACAGGAACAGAAACACCAGCGTCGAATTGACGACGATGGTGTAGATGTTGGTGCCGCCGATCGAAATGAACTGCGCAAGAAAGACATAGATGATCTCGAGCACCGCAGCGGTCCAGATCGCGTTGACCGGCGTGCGCCAGGTCGGGTTGACTTTGGCAAGCGATGCGGAACCGAACGGCATGCCACCGTCACGCGAGAAGGCAAACAACATGCGCGAGGCCGAGGTCACCGTGGCGAGACCGCACAGGAACTGCGAGATCAGGATTGCGAGATACAGCAACGTCTTCAGCCAGACTGGCATGATCGCGTCCATGGTGGCGAAGAACACGTTCCAGCCCTGCTTGGCGCCGGCGGCCAGGTCGGGGATTGCCAGAACGATTGCGCACAGCATCACCCAACCGATTAGCGAAGACCAGAGCACGGACGAAACGATCGCCTGCGGCACCGAGTGTGCTGCTTTCTCTGTTTCTTCGGAGGTATGCGCCGACGCGTCGTAGCCGGTAATGGTGTAGACCGGCAGAAGCAGGCAGAGCAGGAACAGGTAGCTCATGGAGTCGGACTGCGGGAAGACACCGCCACCGGCGTCGCCCGAATAGTTGGTGAATGTCCACAACCGCGTGATATCGATCGCGGGCGCAAACACCAGGCAAGCCACAATCAGTACTGCCGTCGCGCCCAGGATGAGGAAGCCCGAAGCATCCGTCAGCATGGCCGTGAGTTTGATGCCAAAATGGTTGAACAGCGCCTGCAGCACCGTGATGAAGGTAACGAACCCGACGATCTCGCCCGGCGTTCCGGTGATGCCAAACCAGCTTCCGAACGTTCCGACAAAGAAGAATGCGGTGCCGATATTGATCGCGCCCAGCACGGTGATCAGGCCGAGCAAATTGAGCCAGGCGGTCAGCCAGCCGGTGAAGCGGTTTCCGAGAATCGAAGACCAGTGATAGAGGCCGCCAGCGGTCGGAAATGCCGAGGCAATCTGCGCCATCGCAAGGGCAAAGCAGGCCGAAAGACAACAGCCGACGATCCAGCCGATGCCCGCCGCGGCGCCGCCGATCGACCCGGTGGCTTGTGCAAAGGAATTGATGCCACCCGAAAGGATGCAGATGATCGAGAACGAGATCGCGAAATTCGAGAAGCGGCTCATGCTTCGCGACAATTCCTGGGCATAGCCCATACCGTGGAGAACCTTGAGGTCCTCCTTCTTGTCAATGTCTGTGTAACCCGGTGCTATCATTGGAAGTCCCCTGTTGTTTCCGAACGAGCTGAGTCAGCCTCATCTCGTTCTGGCTAGCCGATTGAACTGACTTTCCGACTGAATGCGATCTGGCCGACTGAATGCGATCTGGTCTGTCCTGCCTCCTCCGGCTCCAGATCCGAAAAAATGCCCGTGAGCAGATCCGCCCATTTCCGCTGCCCGGTCTCGCCGGAAATTTCATCATTGCGGATTTCGATCATCGCGCAAGGCAAGCCGCGCGAGCGCGCATGGCGTTCCAGCGTGAAATAGACGCGGTCGGCCGGCGAATAGGGCTCGTTGACGCCGACGGTGACGCCGGCAAGCCGTTTCAGCGCTGATATCAACGGTGATGCCAGCCGGCGGTCCTCGTCATGGATGATGCCGATGTGCCAGGGCCGATTCTTGCCCTTGAAGACCGGGGTGAAAGAATGGATCGACACCAGTCGCGTCTCTCGGCCCGACGCCAACCGATCCTCAATGGTCTTCTCGATAGTGTCATGGAACGGGCGCCATGCGAGCGATACACGCGCCTCCCGCTCGTCAGCGGAGAGTCCCTGGTTCGCTGGAACGACGGTTTTCTCGCTGACACTGACACTCATTATGAGGTCGGGCGCGTCGAGCGGCCGGTTGCAGTCGATGACGAGACGAGAAATGCAGGTTTCGACCAGCGTCGCGTCGAGCGCCTGCGCCATGCGGCGGGCAACCGGCAGCGCGCCGGGATCCCAGGCGATGTGGCGCGACAGGTCCTCGGTGGCAAGGCCGAGCGTGCCGAATTCGGCGGGAAGGAAGTTCGAGGCGTGATCGCAGGTCAGCACGAAAGGGCTCGATCCGCCGGGATTCGTCACCCTCACGGTATCAGACGCTGCAAGGCTGGCGGGCCGTGCTTTCTCCATAGTCTACTGTCCCCGGGGACGCTGTATCGTATGTTACGTATTTTGTGTCATTGCGTCCCTGTGGATGATTTCATACAGTTTGGCCGGCTTTGTCAAACGCGATTTTGGAAAAGAACCTTCGACCGGGCCGAAGCGTTCTGCAGCCAGGTAGAATCACTTGGCATCGCAGAAATGGGGCCAAGACAAACAGACGGAGCGGAATGGTTTACCATCCCGCTCCAAGGGTGGGGAAAAGATGATTTCCAATATTGCCGAACTGATTGCCGACCGCATCGGCACGATGCCGGCCGGAGAACGGCGCGCGGCCCAGACGCTGATCGCCAGTTACCCGATGATCGGCTTGAAGACGGTTGCCGAATTCTCGGCCACGGCCGGCGTCTCTTCGCCGACGATCCTGCGTTTCGTTGCCCGTCTCGGCTTCCAGAACTATCCGGAATTCCAGTCCAGCCTGCAGGACGAACTGGCGGCGCAATTGCAATCGCCGGCGACAAGGACGCTCAATCCGCCCTCGCCTGGCGGCGGCACGGTGTCACCAATGCTGGAAGCGACGCTCGACAACATGCGCGAGACGTTCAGGCACCTGTCCGACAAGCAGCTTGCCGACATCGCCACCCGGCTCGTCGACCGGCGAGGCAAGACATTCCTGATCGGCGGCCGCTTCACCGATCCGCTGGCCCGTTACATGGCCGCCCACCTCGCCGTCATCCAGCCTGATGTCTTTCACCTTGCCGGCCAGGAAAGCATGTGGCGCGACAGGCTGATCGACATGGGCAAACGCGACGTGCTGGTGATCTTCGACATCAGACGCTACCAGGACAGTCTCGCCCGCTTCGCCGAGAAGGCGCATCAGCGTGGCGTGCAGATCGTTCTGTTCACCGACCAGTGGCTGTCGCCGATCGCCCGCTTCGCCCGCCATGTCATCGCCGGACGCACCGCCGTGCCGTCGGCGTGGGATTCCTCGGCTGCCCTTTTCGTCGTTGCGGAAACGCTGATCGGCGCCGTCACCCGTCAACTGGAAGCAGAAGGCGCCAAACGCATTCGCGAGATGGAAGGTCTGCGTTAGGCGTCAACGTTACGCATATTTAATGTGCGCAGACAGCGGAGAGTTGTCATAAAGACGCGATATCGGGGTGGCTTCTTGCCTTACAATAGCCTCGCTGCGTCTGCTTCATTTCGGGAAACCGGTAGACGGAAGGATTGTCTTGCCAACCGGAGTGCCGATGGCCGCCTGGAAACAGATACTTTTCGCGCTTGTGGTGCTGGTAGTGGCGGCGGCCGCCTGGCTGCGCTTTAATCCGGGCGCTCACGACGTGCTGGCAAGCTGGGGTATTGACTGGGCTTATGCCGCAACGTCCCCCGCTGAAAGCAGCGCCGCCAATGCAAAGCAGGCAATCGGCCGCGGTGGTGGCAACCAGCAGGTGAACGTGGTTGGCCTGGCGGCCACTTCGGCTGTCATCAACGACCGCTTGCAGGCGATCGGTACCGGCCGTGCCAATGCCTCGGTGACCGTCAATCCCTACAGTTCCGGTCGTCTCGCGGAGTTGCTGGTCGAATCCGGCAGCCATGTCGACAAGGGACAGATCATCGCGACCCTTGATTCCGAGACCGAGGTGATCTCTCAGGACCGGGCCAAGCTTGCATTGCAGGACGCGCAGGCCAAGCTCGACCGCGTCAAGTCGCTTCGTGCCTCCAACGCCGCGACACCGGTCGCCGTGGCCGACGCAGAGGTCGTGTTGGCCGGCGCCAAGCTGGCGCTCCAGGACGCGGAACTTGCGCTGCAGCGTCGGTCGATTCTGGCGCCGATCGCCGGCACCGTCGGTATCCTGCCGATCTCCGCCGGCAATTATGTGACCAACCAGTCGGCAATCGCCACACTCGATGACCGGTCCTCGATCCTGGTCGATTTCCTGGTGCCGGAGCGTTTCGCCGCCGCCGTCAAGGTCGGCGCGCAGTTGACGGCGACGCCGATCGCCAATCCCAGCAATGCCTATACCGGAACGGTTTCGGCCATAGACAATCACATTGATGAGAAGAGCCGCACCCTTCTGGTCAAGGCCAAGATCGCCAATCCGGCCGATTCGCTGCGTGCCGGCATGTCGTTCGGCATCACCATGAAATTCCCGGGACAGACCTATCCGGCCGTCAGCCCGCTGGCGATCCTGTGGGGTTCGGACGGCGCCTATGTCTGGCAGATCGAGGACGGCAAGGCCAAGCGTGTCCCGGTGCGCATCATCCAGCGCAACACCGAAACCGTGCTGATCGACGCAGAGATCGACAGCGGCGACATGGTGGTCACCGAAGGCACCCAGAGCATCAGCGAGGGCGGCACAGTCCGCCTTGCCGGCGAAGAGCAGCGTGCTGTGGAGGCGGCCGAGGGCTCATGACCGGAACCGGCAACGCCACCAGCGATACCGGCTTCACCGCTCTGTTCATTCGCAGGCCGGTCATGGCTTTCGTGTTGAACACCCTCATTGCCGTTGCCGGCCTCGCGGCCTTCTACGGCGTTGAGATCCGTGAACTGCCTGACGTCGATCGCGCGGTCGTTACTGTTTCCACCGCCTTCGAAGGGGCGGCGGCAGAAACCGTCGACCGCGAATTGACCGACACGATCGAGGGCGCCGTCGCCCGCGTCTCCGGCGTCAAGTCGATCTCGTCTTCTTCCTCGTTCGGTTCGAGCCGCGTCACCATCGAGTTCAACGACGGTGTCGATCTCGACGTTGCCGCCTCAGACGTGCGTGATGCCGTCGGCCGCGTCGCCAACCAGATGCCGGACACCGCCGATCCGCCGCGCATCGTCAAGGCCGACGCCAATTCCGAACCGGTGATGCGATTGGCGGTGACCTCGGACAACATGTCGATCCAGGACATGACGGTGGTGGTCCAGGACCAGATCGAGGACGAACTGGCCGCCGTGCCCGGCGTTGCCGATGTCCAGGTCTATGGCGACCGCGACAAGATCTTCCGCATCGACGTCAATCAGAACAAGCTGGCCAGCCTCGGCTTCACGGTTGCCGACCTCAGGACGGCACTTGCCTCGGTCGCCTTCGATTCACCGGCCGGTTCGATCACCACGACCAACCAGGACCTGATCGTCCGCACGACGGCCGACGTGACCACGCCGGAAGAGTTCGAAAACATCATCATCGGCGGCACGACACGCATCCGCGACGTCGCCACCGTCACTCTCGGCCCCGATGTCGGCCAAACCACGCTGCGTTCGGATGGCAAGACCGGCATTGGCGTCGGCATCATCCGCCAGGCGGAATCGAACACCTTGGACATCTCGACCGGTGTCCAGGCGGCTGTCGCCAAATTGCAGCAAAACCTGCCCAAGGGCATGTCGATCAAGGTCACCAGCGACGACGCGGTCTTCGTCAAGGGCGCGGTGCACGAGGTCGAGATCGCGCTTGGCCTGTCGGTGACCATTGTGCTGCTCGTCATCTATGTCTTCCTGCTCGACTGGCGCGCCACGCTGATCCCGGGCCTGTCGATGCCGGTCGCCATGATCGGCACCATCGCCGCCATCTACCTGGCCGGCTTCTCGGTCAACATCCTGACCCTGCTCGCCCTGGTGCTGGCGACCGGACTGGTCGTCGACGACGCCATCGTCGTGCTCGAAAACATCGTGCGACGACGCAACGAAGGCATGGGGCCGCGCGCCGCCGCCGTGCTCGGCGCACAGGAGGTGTTTTTCGCCGTCATTGCCACCACTTTGACGCTGGTCGCCGTCTTCGTGCCGATCTCGTTCCTGCCCGGCCAGACCGGCGGCCTGTTCCGCGAGTTTGGCTTCGTGCTTGCCATGTCGGTGCTTTTGTCCTGCGTGGTGGCGCTGACGCTGTGCCCGATGCTCGCCTCGCGCATGCTGTCGAGCGCATCGCTCCACCACGAGGGCGGTCACGGCATCGGCGCCCGCATCGGCGGCGCGCTGAATACAGCCTACAAGCGCGGCCTGCACGCTTGCCTCGATGCGCCATGGATCGTGCTTCTGGTCGCGGTGCTGTTTGCCGGCATCGCCTTCACCCTGTTCGGCACCATTCGCCAGGAACTAACGCCGACCGAGGACCGCGCCGCCGTGCTGCTGCGCATCAGCGCCCCGCAAGGCGTCAGCCTCGACTACACCACCCAGCAAATGCAGAAGATCGAGAAACTGATCCAGCCAATGCGCGATTCCGGCGAGATCCGCAGCACCTTCGAGAATGCCGGCCAGAACGGCTCCTACAATTCCGGCTTCATGGTGATGACGCTGGCGCCGTGGAACGAGCGCAGCCGCAGCCAGCAAGAGATCATGGCCGAGATCAGCCAACTGACCAAACAGGTGCCGAGCGTGCGCATCTTCCCGGTACAGCCAAACAGCCTCGGTATCCGCGGCGCCGGCAACGGCCTACAGTTCGCGCTGGTCGGCAACGACCGCAAGGCGCTCAGTGACGCGGCGGTGAAGATCATCGCCGAGATGCAGAAGGACCCGCGCTTCCAGACGCCACGCCTGTCCATCGACCCGACGCAGCCGCAGCTTGCCGCGGCCATCGATCGCGAACGCGCCTCCGACCTCGGCATCGACATCACCGGGCTGGCCAACACCTTGCAGGCCATGCTCGACGGCAACGACGTCGTCGATGTGTATATCGCCGATCGCAGCTATGGCGTGAAGCTGGTCTCGACCACCAATCCGATCAACGATCCGACCGACCTGGAAAACATCTTCCTGAAAACGGCCGACGGACGTTTCGTGCCGATGTCGACAATCGCCGCGCTGACCGAGCGTGCCGTGCCGCCATCGCTGTCGCGCGAACAGCAGCAGCCTTCGGTGGCCATCACATCCAACCTTAGCGGCGATTTCGCGCTCGGCGATGCGCTCACCCGCGCCGAGGAAATCGCCACGCCGCTGCTGCCTGCGGGCAGCCGCATCCTGCCGCTGGCCGAGGCCGCGACGCTGGGCGAGACCAACAGCGCCATGGTCACCATCTTCGGCTTCGCCCTGGTGATCATCCTTTTGGTGCTGGCCGCCCAGTTCGAGAGCTTCGTCAGCGCCGTCATCATCATGGCGACGGTTCCACTCGGTCTCGCCTGCGCCATCTTCGCACTGCTCCTCTCGGGCACGAGTCTCAACGCCTACAGCCAGATCGGCCTGGTGCTGCTGGTCGGCGTCATGGCCAAGAACGGTATTCTGATCGTCGAATTCGCCAACCAGCTGCGCGACCGCGGGCTTGGCGTGCGCGAGGCGATCGAGCAGGCCTCGATCATCCGCGTGCGGCCAGTGATGATGACGATGATCTGCACAGTGCTCGGCGGCTTGCCGCTGGTGCTGGCGAGCGGTGCGGGTGCCGAGGCACGCGTGGCACTTGGCTGGGTCATCGTCGGCGGGCTTGGTCTCGCCACCGTCTCGACGCTGTTCCTGACGCCGGTCGCCTATCTCCTGCTTGGCCGTTTCGTCACGCCGAAAACGCATGAGGAAGCCCGGCTGAAGCGCGAACTCGAGGAAGCCGCATACACCAATGTGAAACCGGCCGAGTAGAGACGTTCCAGGAAAAGTGAGGGCGGTTTCCACCGCTATTTCAGCAACCGGCCTTCGATCGACCAGCGTGCGGCGAGGAAATTCAGCACCGCCGCCACCACGACACCGCAAATCTTCGCCGGCCAAACTCCGACTGTCGTTGCGAACAGCGCGATCGAAAGGCTGGAGACGCCGAGCGAAATCAGCCCACCGAGCGAGGCGAAGCGAAGGAACGCGTCATGCAGCCGGATGGCTCGATTGCGCTCGAACGACCAGAAGCCGTTCGCCGCGAAAGAAAAGGTGACGGCGATGAACCAGGCGGCGATGTTGGCCGGCAGCGGCGAAACCCCGAGTTTGAGCAGCAGGAAGAAGCTGGCAAGGTCGATGGCTGTGTTGGCAAGTCCGACAATGGCAAAGCGGACGATCTTGTTGCCGGTCGAACGCGGGGGCCGCTCGGCGTCGCTCATCCCTTGCCATCCATGATTGCGACACCGGCACGGGCCAGGCTGGCGCCGAATGCATCCGATGCCAGGGCCGCGAATTCGACCTCGCGCACGCCTTGCATCTGGTCGCGCGCGCGCAGTGTCGCGTCGACATGGCCCGGATGGCACATGAACAGCCCATGTTCCGGCAACGCTTCGACGGCGGCCTGCAGCACGGAAGCGAACTTTTCGGGTTGCCGCCAGTCATAGATGCCGGTGAGCGGTTCGAAAAGGATGAAGCCGGCGCTCTGCATCGACCGGTTGAATCCGGCAGCGAGCGCGGCGATCGCCGCGACTTTCGGCGTCGCAGCCAGTGCCGGGGCGCCGCGCAGCGCCGGCTTCTCGCTTCCTTCGCCAAAGCGCGAGCGCAGCCATGTGCGCACGACGGGAAGGAAATGCACATGCTGATGCCCATCGACGAAATCGGGCCGGCGCCCCAGCGCCTCGACGAAGCGGCTGTACTGGGCGTCGAGCTCGGCATGGACATCGCGCTCGGCAATGTGGCCGCGCAGAACCGGCAAAGCCAGCGCGCGGAGTGGCGGCAGCCGGCCTTCCGGCGCCAGGCTCGACCGGCCGGTGATGGCCGGCTGGTCGGTCAAGGTGAGATGCAGCCCGACTGCGACACGCCCGCGCAGAGGTTTTATGCGCTCTGCCTCCTCAGACCATTCCGGAAAGCCGGTCATGCAGCTGGTGCCGGTCAGCCGCCCGCGATCGAGCAGATCGAGAATCGCGGTGGAGACGCCGGGCGCCAGGCCGTAGTCGTCGGCGATCAGGCGAATGCGCCGCGTCATCGGTCGCGAGCACCCTGTTCCGGCCTGTCGGCGGAGATCTCGCTGCGCACGACATCGCGCACGAGATAGACCGGCCGATCCTTGCTTTCGCTGAGAGTGACCCAGACATATTCGCCGATCAGGCCAAGCAGGGTCAGATTGAGGCCGCCGAGCAGGACGACGGCGACCAGAAGGCTGGGGTAGCCCGGAACGGCAATGCCGTAGAAGATCACCTCGAAGAACACCTTGGCGCCATAGATCGCGCCGGCCAACGCCGCGAGCAGCCCGCTGAGGCTGATGAGGCGCAGCGGAATGACGGAGAACGAGGTGAACCCTTCGAGCGAGAAGGCGATCAGGTTGAGCCGGCTCCATTTCGACGTGCCGCTGGCGCGGCCCTCCGGCGAATAGGGCAACGCCTTCTGGCGGAAGCCCGCCCAGGCAAACAGGCCCTTGTTGAAGCGTCGCTTGTCGCGCAGGCTGGTCAACGCGCGCGCCACGGCGCCGCGCATGACGCGAAAGTCGCCGGCATTTTCGGGAATGTCGAAACGCTGGCTGCTGTTGATCAGGCCGTAAAAAAGCCGGGCCAGCTGGCTGCGCCGCCAGCTCGCCTCGCGGCGGTCGTTCTGCGCATAGACGACATCGACATCAGGATGGTCCACCAGTTCGGCGATGAGCTTCAGGCTGATGTCCAAGGAATGCTGGAGGTCGGCGTCCATCATCAGCACCATGGCGCCGCGCGACTGGTCGAGGCCGGCGAGTACGGCGACTTCCTTGCCGAAATTGCGGCTGAGGCGAACGATCTCCCACGACCCGGTCAGCACCTGCGAAAACCGTTCGGCGCCATCGTCACGGCTGCCGTCATCGATCAGGATCTTGTGCACGGTCATGCCGAAGCGCTGTGCCACGGCTGCTTCGAGTTCGCCGAGCAGGCGTGCGAACGCCGATGCTGATGGCGCTTCGTTGAAGAACGGCGCCACGATATCGAGTGTTGGCCGCAATTCAGCCATTTGCGACCCCTGCATTCACCACCTTTACCCGCGCCCTGGCCCAGAACCACCAGATCAGCGAACCCGCGATGAACGTAACCGCGATCGGCCGGAACCAGGGGTAGAGCAAATCGTGCACATGGCGATCGACGCCGGTCAATCCGGCCGCGAACAGCACCGTCGACAACACCGAGGCCAGAATGCCACCGCGTTCTTCGCGCCACAACAGCGCGATGGCGAGACCGGCGGGCACCGCGATCATCGCATAGGTGTTGGGCTCGACGCGCGGGTTGAAGACGCACATGTAGAAAGTGGCCGTCAGGAAGATGGCCAGCCCCGCCGGTCCGCGTTCAAGCTTGCGGTCGAACCAGATGACCGCCGAGAGCGTGAACAGGGCCATGACGATGCGCACGATCGTGGCAGCGGATTCCGCGATGGGCAGTCCGATCGTCGCAAAAGGTGCGGTGAAATCGGAGGCAACGAAGCGACTGATCTTGTCGACCGCCATCGAGGTCAGCATATGGGCGAAATCACCATACTGGTCGTTGAGATAACCGGCGGGCGCGAATGCATAAGGTGTGGCGATCACGAACAGAACTGCCAGCACAAGCACCGGTATCAAACGGGGGCGCAATGCTCCCGCAAGGAGCAGCATGATGATCGCGGTCGGCTTGGCGATGATGGCAAGCGATGCCCAGAAAAAGGTCTCGGCGCGCCGCCCTTCAAGCGCCGACAGGGTGAGAAGCCAGCAGGCGCCGGTCAAAAGGATTGTCGCCTGGCCGTTGCGGATCGCGCCGAGCGCCATCGGCAGAGCGAGAAAGAGACCGAACGAAAGCAGCCAGGTCAATTCCCCGCCGCCAAGCTTGCGCACCTGCCGCATCGCGGCGAAGGTCAGCACCGCAAAGCCGAACACATGCCACACCAGCCCGCCCAGATGGGGTCCGAGCTTCATCAGCGGGATGTAGAGCGCAGCAAAGACTGGCGCGTAGAGATACCCCGCCTCAAGGTCGACGTGGTAGAGTGGCTGGCCGGCCAGAAACGCCTCGCTGCCGTCTCTGTAGGCCTGCAACACCGTACGCGTGTTGGGCGACCACAGGACCATGGCAAGAACGACCAGGAACGCTCCGATCCACAGGCCAAACCCCAAACGGTCGAAAACCGGCTTGGAAATCATCATCAAGGCATCCCACACCACCCCGGAACTGGCTCAGTCCAGCACTGTCACGGCATTCGATGGCGGCGGCATATCACGGACAAAGCGGCGTGGCATAGGGGGCTGAAAGACGCGGATAGCCGCCTGACGATCCAGACAGCGGCCAGATACCGCCATCCTTGCGGCCGTCGAAAGCCCTCTGAAGGCTTCATGTCCAAGCTTCTCGCGTCTTTCGAATGGAGCTAAGGCCGAATGAACACCTTGCCATTGGGTCTGGCCAGTTCGGCCGGCAGCCGCGCCATGGCCTCGGCCAGCGGCACCACCGCCGTCACATCGGTCGACCAGCGCCCGTCGGAAAAACGTTTCTGCGCCTCCAGGATCGCCGGGCCGCGACGGTCGCGATGCTGGCGCATCCACTCGCTCAGCCAAAAACCTTCGATATGCTTGTGCTGGAAGATCAACTGGCCGGGCTCGCGGATAACAGTGACTTCGGGATCGAGCCGCCCGTAAATGATCCAGCGCGAACGCTTCGGCATGGCGTCGAAGATGGCGGAGCCCAGCGGCCCGGTTACCGCGTCGAGGAAAATGCGCGGCTGTTCGGCCTTCATCACCTCGCGCAGCGCCGTCTTGAAATCCGGCGCCCTTTCGTTGAGGACGTGCGCCGCGCCAAGCTCTTTCAAAGCCACGATCTGGTCGTCGCGGCGCATGGTGACGATCGGCCGGAAACCCTCTTCCCCGGCCAGCCCGACGAGCAGCTTGCAGAGTTGGCTGGCGCCGGCGGTCATGATGAAGGCCTTTTCGCCTTCCTGTTTGACGATGTCGAACATGGCGAGCGCGGTGAGCGGGTTGACGATCATCGCCGCGCCATCCTCGTCGCGGATGGTGTCGAGCAGTGGGATGCAGACCGCCGCCTCGGCGACGGCATATTCGGCCCATGAGCCCCAGTTGGTGACGCCGGTGGCAAACGCCACGCGCTTGCCGATCAGGCTTTTGGGATAGGGCTCGTCACTGCTGGCGACGATGGTGCCGACGCCCTCGAAGCCGGCCGGCTGGCCCTTGGCGCGCGGCTGGCCGTACTGGCCCTTGATGAACGCGACATCGGACGGATTGATCGAGGCGAGGCTGACCTTGATCAGCACCTGTGTCGGCCCGGGTGTCGGCACCGCGATGCTGCCCGGTTCGAGATAGGGCTCCATCGCCTCCAGCACGCTGCCGCTCGGGGTCCTGGTGTAACCGTCGCCGACCAGCAGCAGTGCCTTCATTTCGGAGGGGACGGTCATCGCTACACTCCTTGCCTGGACCTGCCGGCGTCGCCGGATGGCGATGCCGGCGCTCAGACCTTTTCCTGCGTGTATTTCTTCAGCTCCGTCCGCGCCACCTGCCTGCGATGCACGGCGTCAGGCCCGTCGGCAAGGCGCAATGTCCGCAGATGCGTCCACGACCGCGCCAGCGGCGTGTCCTGGCTGATGCCTTGCGCGCCGAACATCTGTACTGCCTCATCGGTGACCTTGAGCGCGACGCGGGGTGCGATCACTTTGATCTGGCTGATCCAGGGAGCCGCGGCCCGCGCATCGCCCTGATCGATCATCCACGCCGCCTTGAGGCAGAGCAGGCGGGCCATCTCGATCTCCATGCGGCATTCCGCGATGATGTCGAAATTGGCACCGAGCTTTGCCAGGGGCTGGCCGAAGGCCTCGCGGCGCACGGAACGCTGGCACAGCATTTCCAGCGCCATCTCGGCCTGGCCGATGGCGCGCATGCAATGATGGATGCGGCCGGGACCGAGCCGCCCTTGCGCGATCTCGAAACCCCTGCCCTCGCCGAGGATCAGGTTCGATGCCGGTATCCGCACATTGTCGAAGCGAAGGTGCATATGGCCATGCGGCGCGTCGTCGTCGCCATAGACCTGCATGGCGCGGATTTTGGTCACGCCTTTTGTGCCCGATGGCACCAGGATCATCGAATGGCACCGGTGCCGCGGCTCGCTGTCATCGCCGGTCCGGACCATGACGATGTAGATGGCGCAGCGCGAATCGCCGGCGCCGGACGCCCACCATTTCTCGCCGTTGAGCACATAGTCGTCGCCCTGCCGCTCGCAGCGCATGGCGATGTTGGTGGCGTCGGACGAGGCGACATCCGGCTCGGTCATCAGATAGGCCGAGCGGATCTTGCCGTCGAGCAGCGGTTCGAGCCACGCCTTCTTGTGATCGGCCGAGCCGTAGCGTTCCAGCACCTCCATATTGCCGGTGTCGGGCGCGGAGCAGTTGAAGGTCTCGGCACCGAGATGCGCCTTGCCCATCTCCTCGGCCAGATAGGCATATTCGACGGTGGAAAGGCCGTAGCCGCGTTCCGAGCCGGTCAACCAGAAATTCCACAGGCCGCGCTCTTTTGCGGTCTTCTTGAGCCCTTCGAGGATCTCGCTCTGGCGCGCCGTATAGACCCAGCGGTCGCCTTCCTTGCCCACTTCGCCGAGAAATTCCTTGTCGAGCGGCATGATCTCGTCGCGCACCATGGCCGCGACGCGCGCGTGGATCGGCTTCAGCCGCTCGGTCATGCCGAGATTCATCTCCGTCATCGGTCGCCAACCCTTCATGCGTGCCAGGCATTTTGTCTGTGGCAAGGATGACCGTACTTCGGATAGCCTTGTCAACGCGAACTGTTTGCCCGCATGCCGAGCGCGGAGGATTGTGATGAGCTATCTGGACGAGCTGTTTTCGGTGGCCGGCAAGAGCGCGCTGGTGACGGGTGCCGCAACCGGCATCGGCCGCATGGCGGCGACCGCGCTGGTGCAGGCCGGCGCCAGCGTGATGATCGCTTCGCGCAAGGGCGAGGACTGCATCAAGGTCGCCGAAGAACTGAACGGTCTTGGCGCCTCGGGCCGGGCGGAAGGCTTCGCCGGCGATGTCTCCAGCGAATCCGGCATTGCCGCACTCGTCGCCGAGGTCAAGGCGCGGACCGACAGGCTCAACATCCTGATCAACAATGCCGGCGTTTCCTGGGGCGCGCCGCTCGAAAGTTTTCCCTATTCGGCATGGGCGAAAGTGTTCGGCGTCAACGTCACCGCGGTCTTCCATCTGACCCGTGAATTGCTGCCGCTGCTCGATGCCGCCGCCAGCGATACCGACCCGGCCAGGGTCATCAATCTCGGTTCGGTGATGGGCACGCAACCGCTGGCCGACGACGCCTATTCCTACACGGCTTCGAAGGCCGCGGTTCACCATCTGACACGCACCCTGGCGCTGGAGTTCGCCGCCCGCCGCATCACCGTCAACGCTTTCGCCCCCGGCCCCTTCCAGAGCCGGATGACGGCGTTTGCCACCGGCACGGATGAACAGGCCAGACATGTCGGCAACCATGTTCCGATCGGCCGTATCGGCGCACCGGATGACATTGCCGGCGCAACGCTCTATCTGTGCAGCCGTGCAGGCAGCTATGTCACCGGCGCCATCCTGCCGATCGACGGCGGGCAATCGGTGCAGCATGGGCTGACGCTGTTCAAGGAATGACATTTTCCGGCCATAGAAGCCGGAGGTGAACTGGAGGACATGAGCGTGGAACCGATCAGTCTCGATGTGCTTCTGGCCAATATCGGCAAGGAAGTTGGCGTGTCGCCGTGGCGGGTGGTGACGCAACGTATGATCGACCAGTTCGCCGACGCCACCGACGATCATCAGTTCATCCACTGCGACCCGGAGCGGGCCACGCGCGAAACGCCGTTCGGCGGCACCATCGCACACGGCTTCCTGTCGCTGTCGCTGTTGTCGGCGATGACCTTCGAGACCATGCCGCCGCTGGAAAACAGCAAGATGGGCGTCAACCACGGCTTCGATACGCTGCGCTTCCTGGCGCCGGTGAAGACCGGCGCGCGCATCCGCACCCGTTTCGTGCTGGCCGACGTCAAGGTCAGGCCGTCGGGCTGGGTGCAGACGGCGCATGACGTGACGATCGAGATCGAAGGCTCGAAGAAACCGGCGCTGACCGCCCGCTGGCTGACGCTGACCCTGATCGAACGCCAGCCCGAGACGGTATGAAAGATCCGAACGTCCTCGACCAGGCCGCGCTTGCGCCTTACCTCGAGGCGAACATACCGGGCTTTTCCGGGCTTGCTGCAATCGAAAAGTTCAAATCCGGCCAATCGAACCCGACCTATCTGCTGACGGCGGCAAGCGGTCGTTACGTGCTGCGCGCCAAGCCGCCGGGCCAATTGCTGAAATCGGCGCATCAGGTCGACCGCGAATTCACGGTGATGAGCGCGCTTGCCGGCACTGCCGTGCCAGTGCCTGACATGCTGCATCTGTCGGCGGAGGACTCGCCGATCGGCCGCATGTTCTATGTGATGGATTTCCTCGACGGCCGCATCTTCTGGGATCCGGCGTTGCCGGAGGCAGGCGACAACGATGAACGCGCCGCCATCTACGATGCCATGAACGACACCCTCGCTGCGCTGCACGATGTCGACGTCGGGGCCGTGGGTCTGAGCGATTTCGGCCGGCCGGGCAATTATTTCGAGCGCCAGCTGGCGCGCTGGACCAGCCAGTACCGCGCCTCGGAGACCGGCACGGTGGCCGATATGGACCGGCTGATTGCCTGGCTGGAGACACACATGCCGGAAGATGACGGCCGCGTCTCGCTGGTGCATGGCGACTACCGGCTGGACAATCTGATCTTTGCTTCGGACCAGCCAAAAGTGGTGGCGGTGCTCGACTGGGAACTGTCGACATCAGGCCACCCCTTCGCCGATGTCGCCTACCAGTGCATGCAGTGGCGCCTGCCGCATAGCTCGGGTTTTCGCGGCTTGGGCGGTGTCGACCGGTCCGCACTCGGCCTGCCCTCCGAAACGGACTATGTCGCCAGCTACTGCCGGCGGCGCGGACTCAGCGGCATCGGCAACTGGACGTTCTTCCTCGCCTTCTCCTTTTTCCGGCTGGCTGCAATTTGCCAGGGAGTCTTCAAGCGGGCGCTGGACGGCAACGCCTCCAATCCGGAAAAAGCGAAAACCTATGGCGAGGCAGTGAAACTGCTTTCGCATCTCGCCGCGAAACTGATCGACAAGGAGGCGTGATGACGAGCGTCAGCGCAATCTGATGCTTGCCGCTTGGGAACCTGTCGCGCTCTTGTCCGTTTTCGTACAGCGTATATAATTTAGCCAGGCACCAACCCAACCAAAGGCACCAGATCTTGCCGCCGAGCGTCCAGACACGCCGCGAGAAACAAAAGGCCGAACTGCGCTCCGAACTGGTCGAGGCCGCGCACAAACTCGTCCAGGAGGAAGGCTATGAAGGCCTGACCATTCGCAAGCTGGCCAAGCGGGTCGGCTATGCTCCGATGTCGGTCTACTCCTACTTCGCCGATAAGCAGGATATCCTGTTCGCACTTGCCGAGGACGCGTTCGAGACGCTTGCCCGCCGCATCGAGGGGCATTCGTCCGACGATCCTATCGAGGCATTGCAGGCAGTCATGACCGAATATGCGGCCTTCGGGCTCGGCAATCCGAACGAATACCGCACCGTATTCATGACCGAGAAGACCAAGCTGCCGGAAGGCAGGAGCTACGAGGACATGGAAGAGGGCAACCCGGCCATGAAGGCGCTGATCAGCAGGGTCGAGGCCTGCGTCGCCGCCGGCAAATTGCAGGGCGATCCGCGCGCTATCGCCACAATGCTGTGGGCGGTCGGCCACGGCACGATCTCGCTGCTCATCACCTTTCCGTTCTACCCCTTCGGCGACCCGCAGGCCTTCGTGAAGCGCATGTGTGACTTCACGCTTGCCACGCTCAGCACGCAAAACGTACCGCCACTGACCGAGACACCGGTCAACTGCTAAAGCCGGTTCCTTTCGTTTCCATATTTCTCTCCGCCCAGCCAAACTGGGTGAATTTCTTGGTTAACAAAAAATTTATCGTACACGTACGGTTTCCACCTTGAACTTCGCGATCGACGGACGTATCTGTACAACGCATCGTACACGTACGAGAAAAATTCACCCGTCGAAACCGGAGACTGATTATGAAAAAGACGCTCCTCACCCTCGCCGCCGTGCTGGCACTTTCGGGCTCGGCCTTCGCCGCCAACACCACCCACCTGGTCAAGCACGCGTCCGCCGCGACCTGCATTGACACGAAGAGCAACGTGATGCTCGATTGCGCTTCGACCGGGTCGGTCGAGAAGAAGGGCTCCACGGAAAACACCGCTGAAGGCAAGGGCCCACGCCTCGGCATCAGCATCAATCCGTGGATCGTGCCGAGCGCATTCTGATTTCCGCAGAAATCACGCCTGGCCGGCACAAGCCGGCCAGCTTCAGCCGACCGAGGTCGGCCGTTTGGCTGCTGAACTCTCGAAGGCCGCGTCGATCAGCTTCTGCATGTCGGCGGCGCGCCGGAAGGACGGGTCACCGTTCCGGCCAGCATCCAGCGCGTCGGCAAAGCGCCGGGCGTTGCGTTTGACTTCGGGCGGTGCCAGCTTTTGCCAGCGTTGAAGATCGACATCCCCGCCCAGGCAGGCGGACAGGTTCGATAGCTTGCCGTCTGTCTCGACCTTGATGGCGCCCTTGGTGCCGTGCAGGGCCAGCGACAAATCGTTGGTGTGGCCGGTCATGTAGCGGCTCGCCACGATCGTGGCGAGCGCACCGGAGCTGAGCCGCGCCGTCATTGCGACGCTGTCATTGGCATCCAGCACATAGTCGCCGATACGCTCACCCTCGGCCTTCGGAAACGTCACCAGATCGGCATGCAGGCTGACGATATCCTGGTCGGCGCCATAGGTGGCGAAATCCAGGATATGAATGCCGACATCGCCGAGCACGCCGGTCGAGCCATGCCGGCTCGACAGGCGCCACAGCCACTTGTCCTCGACCCGCCAGTCGCCCCATGATTTGCTGACCAGCCAGCTTTGCCGGTAGTTCGCCTCGACATGGCGCAACTCGCCGATCTCGCCGGCCTGCACCATGCGCCGTGCTTCCTGGATCGCCGGTGAGTTGCGATAGGTCAGGTTGACCATGTTGACCACCCCGGCTGCCTCGGCCGCTTCGGTCATTGCCAGCGCATCGGCGTGGTTCGGTGCCAGCGGCTTTTCGCAAAACACATGCTTTCCCTCGGCAAGCAGCGCAAGCGTCGTCGCCATATGCGCACCATCCGGCGTCGCGTTGATGGCGGCATCGAACTGGCCCCAGGCGATCGCCGCTTCCAGGCTCTCGAAGAAATCGCCGATCTTGCTGGCGGCGGCGAACGCGGCCGCGCGGCCGGGCACCTGATCAACGCAGGCGACGATGCTGCAGCCGGCAATCCCGGCAAACTCCTCGACATGATGCCCGGCGATGCCGCCGGTGCCGAGCAGGAGAATTCGATGCATCAGTTCAGGCCCCCAATCACCTCACGTCGCAATCAACCCAGGCCTCTTAACTCAGGCCCTTGTCGCCGTCGGCATGCAGGCGCAAGCCTTTCTGGACGATCTTCTCCTTTGCCGCATCCGTCGGTACGTTTGGTGCATTGGTGATGCCGGACCAGGCCGGCGCCGGGTTGTGCGCCCAGTGCACGGCGTTGCGCAGCACCTGCTGCACGCCCTCATTGTGATAGATCGGATAGGTCTCGTGACCGGGCGAGAAGTAGAAGATCCTGCCGGCGCCGCGCTGATAAGTCAGCCCGGACCGGAACACCTCGCCGCCCTCGTACCAGGAAACGAACACCGTCTCGAACGGCTCCGGCACGGCGAAGGGCTCGCCATACATTTCGGTCTCGCCGATCTCCAGGCACTCGCCGATGCCTTGTGCGATCGGGTGGCCGCGGTTGATCGCCCAGACGCGCTCGCGCTCGCCCGCCTCGCGCCATTTCAGCGAACAGGGCGTACCCATCAGCCGCTTGAAAATCTTCGAGTAATGCCCGGAATGGAGCACAATCAGGCCCATGCCTTCCCACACCCTTTTCTGCACTCGCTCGACGATCTCGTCCTTGACCTCGCCATGCGCCGCGTGGCCCCACCACAAAAGCACATCGGTGGCGGCCAGGCGCTTTTCGCTCAAGCCATGTTCGGGTTCCTGCAAGGTGGCGGTGGTCGCCTCGATGCCCTTGTCCTGGTTGAGCGCCGAGGCAATGGTGCCATGCATGCCCAGGGGATAGAGGTCGCGCACGGCGGCATTGGTCTGTTCGTGGACATTCTCGCCCCAAACGATCGCTTTTGTCGGCATTTTCATCTCCCAAAGCGCTTTAAATAGCATGTCCAATGGGATTGAGAAGGTCCGATGCCGCCTGGCCCGATGGAAAACTACGCCTTGCGCTTCTTGCGCCCGGGCACGGTCTTGGCTTGGCCCGGCTTCGCCGGAGCGCCCGAGATGGACGATCCAGTGATCGACACCGGATCGCTGGCCGGGAACGTGTCTTCGAGGCCTTCCTCGAGTTCCTCTTCGGCGCTCGGCGCTTCGTGCCGCTCCTGTTCGAGCGAACGGACGGCCGACGTCTTTTTGACCGGCGACTTGGGCGCGGAATTCGACGGCATCGGCATTCTCCCTCGGCGTGAGGATGCAGAACGAGCCTGCCCTGCAAACGTTCCGGGTTCAGACCGCTGCGTCGCGCGATCCCTCGGACAAAAAAGTAAAGACATAATCCGAGAACGAACGCCAGCATTCAACCCGGAAGGCGTCCGCCGCGGTGCGCAACAGGACGATCTCGGTCTTGCCCAGGATGGTGCGCGACGCTGCTCCCACCGGGAAGCCATCGAGCGACAGGTCCTGCGGACAGCCCGCATTGATCGTCGCCGCCGCCCCGGTGCCTGTTACGGCGATGGCGATATTGCGATGCGAGATACCGACCGCCGAGTGCAAGGCGGAAACCCCGGCACAATCGGCCAGCGGATCCTTGCCCGCCTCATCGATGACAAGCCATTCGTCGGGGCCGAGCCACAAGGCGGTTCGCCCGCCCTTCGAAGCGGACGTCTTCGGCTTTTTCGGCAAGGTCACGCCGAGCGCCTTGGAAAGCGCTGCAAGCGAGGCCTGCGGTGCACGCAATGAAATGCGCTCGGCCGGCGGCAGCAACTCGACCTTGACGCCGGTCGCGGCCGTGCTGCGTCCGGCCAGCGCCGGACGGCGTTCTACCGAAGGCGGTGCAGCCGGTGCCGTCTTTCTTGCAGCAGCCTTAGCCATTGAGGCGCCCTCCCGTCTCGTCGAAGAACACCATGCCGGTAACCTCCACTTCGATCACCCCGTTCGGCATCGGCACATAGAGCGTGTCGCCCATGCGATCGCGGCCGCCGGCGACCAGCGCCAGTGCGATCGAGCGGCCGCAGTTTTCCGACCAATAGCTCGAGGTGACATGACCGATCATCTTCATCGGGATCGCCTGCTTCGGGTCTTCGACGATCTGCGCGCCCTCTTCCAGCACCAGTTTGGGGTCCTTGGTCTTCAGGCCGACCAGTTGCTTGCGGCCCTTGGCGACCAGATCAGGCCGCGTCAAGCCGCGGATGCCGACGAAGTCCGGCTTCTTCTTGCCGACCGCCCAGTCGAGACCGGCGTCGTTCGGTGTCACCGTGCCGTCGGTGTCCTGGCCGACGATGATGTAGCCCTTCTCGGCGCGCAGCACGTGCATCGCTTCGGTGCCGTAGGCGGCAGCGCCGTGCTTCTGGCCTTCCGCCCACAGCGCTTCCCAGACCGCCTGGCCATAGTCGGCCGGCACGTTGACCTCAAAGCCGCGCTCGCCGGTGAACGACATGCGGAACAGCCTGGTCGGCACGCCGCAGATCTTGCCTTCGCGCACCGACATATGCGGCAGCCCTTCGTCCGACATGTCGATGCCTTCGACCAGCGGCGCGATGATGTCCCGCGATTTGGGACCCTGCACGGCGATGACCGCCCATTGCTCGGTGATCGAGGTCAGCCAGACGTTGAGATGCGGGAACTCGGTCTGGAGATAATCCTCCATGTGGTTCATGACGCGCGGCGCGCCGCCGGTCGTCGTCGTCACGTGGAAACGGTCCGGCGCAAGCCTGCCGACGACGCCGTCATCATAGATGAAGCCGTCCTCGCGCAGCATGATGCCGTAGCGGCAGCGGCCGGGCTCCAGCTTCTCCCATGGGTTGGTGTAGAGCAGCTCCATGAACTTCGCCGCATCCGGACCGACCACTTCGATCTTGCCCAGCGTCGAGGCATCGAACAGGCCAGCCGTCTTGCGCACCGCGACGCATTCGCGGTCGACCGCGGCGTGCATGTCCTCGCCCGCCTTGGGGAAATACCAGGCGCGTTTCCACTGGCCGACATCCTCGAACACGGCACCTTGCGCCTCGGCCCAGGGATGGATCGCGGTCTTGCGCGTCGGGTCGAACAGCGGACCGCGCGCATGGCTGACGATCGCGCCGAAGGTCACCGGCGTATAGGGCGCCCGGAACGTGGTCAGGCCGACTTCCGGGATCGGCTTGCCCAGCGTTTCGGCGGCAATCGCCAGGCCGTGCATGTTGGAGGTCTTGCCCTGGTCGGTCGCCATGCCGTTGGTGGTGAAGCGCTTGACGTGTTCGATCGAGCGCATGCCCTCATGCACCGCCTGGCGAATGTCCTTGGCGGTGACGTCGTTCTGGAAATCGACGAACGCCTTCACCGTCGTGTCCGGCCCGGCGCCGGGGGCCGCACCCAGCATGCCGCGCGACCAACTCTCCGAGGCGTCGACCTTCGGCTTCGTACCCTTGGCGGTTTTGGCACCCGCATCCTTGGCCGCCTTGGCGCCCGCCGCATAGGCCTCGTCGATTGTTGCCGAAAGCCCGTCAGTGCCGTTGCAGGCGCCGACCGAGACGCAGTCCTGCGCATAGGTGCCCGGCACGAAGCGCTTGGTTTCGTCATTGAAGGCGACCTTGCCGCGCGATTGCGAGAACAGATGCACCGACGGCGTCCAGCCGGCCGACATCAGGATCGCATCGACCGGGATGGTGCGTTCGCCGCCGCCATTCTTCGGCTGCACGGTCATCGACGACACCCTGAGCTTGCCGCCGGCGCGGATCACCGCGCGGCCGAAATTGACCTCGATGCCGAGCGCCCTCGCCTCGTCGATCACCGGCCCGGTCGGGTTGTCGCGCAAATCGACGATCGCCGCCACGTTGACGCCGGCCTTCTTGAGGTCGATTGCCGCTGCATAGGCGGAATCATTGGCGGTGTAGACGCCGACATTCTTGCCGACCGCGACGCCATAGTGGTTGAGATAGGTACGCGCCGCACCTGCCAGCATGACGCCCGGCCGGTCGTTGTCGGCGAACACCATGTGGCGCTCGATGGCGCCGGAGGCCAGCACCACGCGCTTGGCCCTGACCTGCCACAGCCGCTCGCGCGCCAGATCGTGGCCGGGCGCCTTCAAATGATCGCTGACACGCTCGACCAGCCCGACGAAATTCTGTGCGTAGTAGCCGAACGCCGTCGTGCGCGATAGCACGCGGACATTGTCCATGGCGGCGAGCTTCGCCACCGCACCTTGAGCCCAGGCAAAGCCGTCCTGGCCGTCGATTTTAGCGCCGCTCTCGAAACGCAGGCTGCCGCCAAACTCGGCCTGCTCGTCGGCGAGAATGACGCGCACGCCGGTTTCAGCCGCTGCCAATGCCGCCGCGATGCCGGCGGCACCGCCGCCCAGCACCAGCACGTCGCAATGCGCATAGCGCGACGAATAATGATCGGGATCCGGTTGGTCCGGGGAAACGCCAAGGCCGGCCGCGGCGCGGATCTTGGGCTCGTACAGGCTCTTCCACGCGGCCTTCGGCCACATGAAGGTCTTGTAGTAGAAGCCGGCCGAAAACAGCGGCGACGCCAGGTCGTTGATCGCGCTGACGTCGAAGGACAGTGACGGCCAGCGGTTCTGCGACTGCGCGTCCAGCCCGTCGTAGAGTTCCTGCACGGTGGCCCGTACGTTCGGCGTCCTGCGCGCCGCGTCGCGCTTGATCTCGACCAGCGCGTTCGGCTCCTCGGCGCCCGCCGACAGGATGCCGCGCGGACGATGGTACTTGAACGAGCGGCCGACGAGATGGACGCCATTGGCGAGCAGCGCCGAGGCCAGCGTGTCGCCCTCGATGCCGGCATAGGACTGGCCATCGAAGCTGAACCGCGCGGTCTTCGCCTGCTTGAAGCGGCCGGCTCCGGGAATGCGGTACGCGCCGCTCATTTGGCAACCACTTCGTTAGAGTTTTTGGGCAGCTTGGAGGGTTTCGGCTCGCCGGCCTTGTAGGTCATGACGAACTTGTCGGTGACGGTGTCGCGTACGGCGTTGAAGAAGCGCGCGCAGCCATGCATGTGCCGCCAGCGCTCATAGATGATGCCCTTGGGGTTCGAGCGGATGAAGAAGAACTTTTCGAAATCATCGTCGCTCTCGCCTGCCATGTTGGCAGAGCGCGCGATATGCGCCTCGCCGGCGTTGCGGAACTCGAGTTCCGGGCGCTCTTCCTCGCAATAGGGGCAGCGGATGAGAAGCATTTTGGTTCGTTCCTACAATTCGCCGTGGCCGACGCGGGCACCCGCCGGTTGATCGCAAAGCTTCTGTCCCAACGTAGCGAACGGCGCGACGAGCCGGATGCGCTCTTCCACGCTTGCAGCGGGACGAAACAGATCGCGAGACGCCATGTTGCCGAGGGTGAGTTGCATCGGATCGGTGGTGACGATCACCTGGCGTGGCGTGAACGTCTCGTCCTCGTCGAGCCCTTGGGGTCGTCCCTCGAAGAACATCACCACCCTCTGGCCACCGCTCCAGACGCAGGCCAGCATGCCCTCGTCGACGGAAAACGGCCAGTTGGCTTCGTTCCCGGCGCGACTGATCGGCTGCGTGCGCACCTCGTCCGCCGACGGAAAATGGAACATGCCCCGTTCTCCCGCCAGCACTTGTTCCCCCGCCAGCATCAGCGGCATCGCGACAGCCATCTGCGCCATCATCAGTGCGCCACCGCCGCCGCCGCCGCCTCGTCGATGAGGCGGCCGGTGCGGAAGCGCTCGATGGTGAAGGGTGCGTTGATCGGGTGCGGATCATCCCTCGCGATCGTGTGGGCAAAGACATGGCCCGAGCCCGGCGTTGCCTTGAAGCCGCCCGTGCCCCAGCCGCAATTGACGTAGAGGCCGGGCACCGGCGTCTTGGCCAGGATCGGCGAGCGGTCCGGCGTCACATCGACGATGCCGCCCCACGAGCGCAGCATCTTCATGCGCGTGAAGATCGGGAACATCTCGCAGATGGCGTCCAGCGTGTGCTGGAGAATGTGCAGGCCGCCGGTCTGCGAATAGGAAACATACTGGTCGGTGCCGGCGCCGATAACCAGTTCGCCCTTGTCGGATTGCGAGATATAGGCGTGCACCGTGTTCGACATGACAACGCAAGGCACCACCGGCTTGACCGGCTCCGACACCAGCGCCTGCAACGGATAGCTTTCCAGCGGCATGCGCACGCCGGCCATGTTCATGATCACCGAGGAATGGCCGGCGGCAACGACGCCGACCTTCTTGGCGCCGATGAAGCCGCGCGTCGTGTCGACGCCCATGACGGCGCCATTGGCGGCCCGCTTGACCCCGGTGACTTCGCAATTCTGGATGATGTGCACGCCGCGCGCCGAGGCGCCCCGCGCATAGCCCCAGGCAACGGCATCGTGGCGCGCCGTACCACCGCGCCGCTGCAGCGCCGCACCGACGACCGGATAGCGCGCGTCTTTGGAGGTGTTGAGCGGCGGGCAGAATTCCTTCGCCTGCTCCGGCGTCAGCCATTCATTGTCGATGCCGTTCAGCCGGTTGGCGTGCACGTGGCGCTTCAGCACCTGGATATCGTGAACATTGTGCGCGAGCATCATGACGCCGCGCGCCGAATACATGACGTTGTAGTTGAGCTCCTGGCTCAGCCCATCCCACAGCTTCAACGCGTGGTCGTAGATGCCGGCGCTCTCGTCATAGAGATAGTTGGAGCGGATGATGGTGGTGTTGCGGCCGGTGTTGCCGCCGCCGAGCCAGCCCTTTTCCAGCACCGCGACATTGGTGATGCCGTGCACCGTGGCAAGATAGTAGGCGGTGGCCAGGCCATGGCCGCCGGCGCCGACGATGATGACGTCATATTCCTTCTTGGGCTCAGGCGAGGACCACTGCTCCTCCCAGCCCTTGTGGCCGCGCATGGCCTCGCGGGCGATGGCGAATACCGAATATTTCTTCAACGTCCCAGCCTCTCGCCAAAAGGTCTCGCGAATAGCGGCCGGGCGTTCATTCGATCCCGGCGCGCGAGGTGTATCACTAGCGAAACAGCGCTTCCACCCTTGCGCTGTTTGCGACGGCGCTTGCCGTTTTGCGCCGTGGTGAAAAAGACGCATGCACTCTGGCTCCTATGAGAGCCTTCAGTCAGATTGTCTGTGATGGAAATCCGGAGGACGATCGTGGGCAATGCCTGGTGGAACTTGACGTTGCGCTTCCTGCTGGAGCTTGCCGCCTTGCTTGGCGTCGGCATTGCGGGCTGGAGCCTGTCCGACGGATGGTGGCGCTGGGTCCCTGCACTGGCCTTGCCGCTCATCGCGGCTGTGCTGTGGGGGACCTTCGCGGTACTCAACGACCCAAGCCGGTCGGGCCGCGCACCGGTGCCTGTGCCCGGCGCGGTGCGGCTGGTGCTCGAACTTGTCATCCTGTTCGGTGGTGCTGCGGGATTCTATGTCGCCGGTTACACGACAACGGGCACCATCATCGCCCTGCTCATCGCCATCAGCTACGCATTTTCGTTCGATCGACCGGTTGGCTGCTGAGGCAATAGTTCAGGACGACGCTGCCTTCGCAGGTATCGGGTGGCTCCGACCCGCCCCATTTGCGACCAAGCATCCGATTACCAGCAGAGCTGGCGCGAAGCAAAGGATGCATAAAATGTTCGTACTCGCCAACAAGATCGCCATCGTCACCGGCGCCAGTTCCGGCATCGGCCGCGCCACGGCAAAACTCTTTGCCGAAGAAGGCGCCAAGGTCATCGTGGCCGCCCGGCGTCAGGCCGAACTCCAGGCGCTTGTCGCCGAGATCGAAGACGCCGACGGAATGGCCGTTGCCCTTGCCGGCGATGTCCGCGACGAAGCCTATGCAAAGGCCCTTGTCGATCTGGCGGTCGAAAAGTTCGGTGGGCTCGACATCGCATTCAACAATGCCGGTGCCGTTGGCCAGATGGGGCCGATTTCGGACCTGCCGCTGGAGGGCTGGCGCGAGACGCTCGACACCAACCTCACGAGCGCCTTTCTCGGTGCGAAATACCAGGTGCCGGCGATGATCGAGCGTGGCGGCGGTTCGCTGATCTTCACCTCCACCTTCGTCGGCCACACCATCGGCATGCCAGGCATGACCAGCTATGCCGCCAGCAAAGCCGGGCTCATCGGACTGACGCAGGTGCTGGCCGCCGAATACGGCCCAAAAGGCGTGCGGGTCAACGCGCTGCTGCCCGGCGGTACCGACACGCCGGCAGCGACCTTCAAGACTCCGGAATCACGAGCATTCGTCGAAGGTCTGCATGCGCTGAAGCGTGTAGCGGTGCCCGAGGAGATCGCCCGTTCGGCGCTCTATCTCGCCTCCGACGCCTCGAGTTTCATCACCGGAACGGCACTGCTGGCCGATGGCGGCGTGTCGATCAACCGGACGTGAAGGGTTTTCGCGGCCAAGACGCATGTTCATAGCCGCAAGGCGGGCAGCCGGTCTTGCTTTTTCCGCGCGATTTGGCGATGCCGTTTCCTGTCGAAACGGGTCTTCTTGCCAAAACCGGTCCTGCAACCATGATGCTGATCAGAACCTATGTGGCTGCGAGCGCAATCGAAGGTGTCGGCGTGTTCGCCGCCGAGCCGATCAGGAGAGGCGCATCGATCTGGCGGCTCGATCCCGATTTCGACCGGCTGATCCCGATGGACAAATACCATTCAGCGCCGCCGCATCTGAGGGAACTGCTCGACCGTTACGCGTATCCGAGTCCGGACCGGCCGGGTTTCATGGTCTATGAAGTCGACAATGGGCGCTTCATGAACCATTCGGGCAACCCGAACACGGATTTTTCACGGTATGGCGGGGCTACCGCGACCCGCGACATCGCCGAGGGCGAGGAGATCACCTGCGACTACGGCGAGTTCTTCGAGGATTTCGAGCGGCTGCACCTCGCCACGGCGTAGTCGGCCCCTTATCTTGATCTTGTGGCAAACCGGCTGCGGTTTGGCCCGCCAAGTTCATTTCGACTGTGGACAGCGCGGCATGATTCTGCTATCAGCCGCCCCAATTCGTGGTGTAGACCGCCGCGGAGGCTGGTGGCTATGGCCGCTTGCCTGTTGATATCAAACCCGAAAGACAGGATTGCCCGTGCAGGTACTCGTCCGCGACAATAACGTTGATCAGGCGCTTCGCGCTCTCAAGAAGAAGATGCAGCGCGAAGGCATTTTCCGCGAAATGAAGATGCGCGGTCACTACGAGAAGCCGTCCGAGAAGCGCGCCCGTGAAAAGGCTGAAGCCGTCCGCCGCGCCCGCAAGCTGGCCCGCAAGCGCGCCCAGCGCGAAGGCCTGCTGCCGATGACGCCGCGCCCGGTTGCTGCTGGCGCCGCCGGTGGTGCAGGTGGCGCTCCGCGTCCGCCGCGGTTCTAACGCCAATTTTTCGTCCTTTTCGAAGGATATCAGAGGTGGCGCGATGCGGAATCGCCGCCACCTTTTTGTTTTGGTTGTGACCCGGCCCGGAGGGGGGAACCGGACCAGAGCGACGCGGCTTGAAGTGAGGACAGGGCAGACATGAACGCAACAAGCGTGGAGCGCGGGACCGCATTGCGTGGTTTCGCCCTGACAGTGGCCCTGCTCTCCGGACTGGCGCTTGCCGGCTGCCAGACGTCAGGCCCGACCGGCGAATTCAACAACATCGACAAGGCGCAGGGGTCGAGCGAGAACATCTCGTCGCTGTCGGCGGTTATCCAGCGCAATCCCCAGGATCCTGAAGCCTACAACGTGCGTGGCTCGGCCTATGGCCGCGGCGGCCAGTACCAGGCGGCGCTCAAGGACTTCAACCAGGCCATTCAGCTCAATCCGAATTTCTACCAGGCCTATTCGAACCGCGCGCTCATCCAGCGCTTCCTCGGCAACCAGGAAGCCGCGCTCGCGGACTACAACCGCTCGATCCAGATCAATTCAAATTATGACGCCGCCTATATCGGCCGTGGCAATCTCTACCGCAAGGCAGGTCGCACCCAGGACGCTTTCAACGACTTCCAGAAGGCGATCCAGCTCGACACGACCGACGCGCGTGCCTACCACAATCGTGGCCTGATCTATCAGAGCCAGGGCCAGCACAAGTTCGCCATCGAAGACTTCTCGACGGCCATCTCGCTGGCGCCGGACGCCGCCGAGCCCTATAATGGCCGTGGTCTCTCCTATCTGGCGACCAACGACGAAGACAACGCCTTCTCCGACTTCAACATGGCGATCAAGCTCGACAGCAAGAATGCCGAAGCCTGGTCCAACCAGGCGCTGATCTATGAGCGGCGCGGCGACAAGGCGAAGGCCGCGAAATCCTATAAGGAAGCCGTTCGCCTCGACCCGACCTACCAGCCGGCCAAGGATGGCCTCGCCCGCGTCAGCTAGTCGATTTCGGCAAGCATTCCCACACAATCTGCGTGGCATCCAGGTGCTGCGCCGTCCTTTTGCGTGTCCGAAAAGACGCACTCCGGCAACCGTGCGTTAACCCCGGCAGCAAGGGGTTGACCCGTGCCTTGTTCGCGCCAAGTTTTCAGCGGAACGGTCTGCCCACCCAATCCGTTATTAAAAAGTTATTTGCGAAAGGACCTCCCATGATCAAGAAACTCGCCTGCGCCGCTGTCCTCGCCATGACGGCGTTTGCCGTCGCTCCGGCCAGCGCCGGCAAGCTGCAACTCGGCACGCTAGACTGCACAATCGACGGCGGCACCGCCTACATCGTCGCCTCCAACAAGGGCGTGTCCTGCGTCTTCCGCCCCCATCATCAGGGACCGTCCGAGGTTTACACCGGCGTGATCTCCAAGATCGGCCTCGATGTCGGCAAGACGCATCAGGGCCAGCTCGTCTGGGCCGTGCTGGCGGCAACGCGTGATCGTGACGCGGGCGACCTCGCCGGCAGCTATTACGGCGTCAACGCCGAGGCGAGCGTGGTGACCGGCGGCGGCGCCAATCTGCTGGTCGGCGGACTGGACAGCGCCTTCATGCTGGAGCCGCTCAGCGTCCAGGCGCAGACCGGCGTCAACCTTGCCGTGGCCGTGACCGCGCTCCAGCTCATCCACTCGTTCAAGTAAATGCATGGAGCCATGCGCTCCATGCCCCCTCACCCTGCGGCGCGGAACCAGATAGGATGGTTCCGCGCCGTTTGATTTTTGGGGGGACCGCCATGCCGAAGACAGCCATCGCCGCTGCCGTGATCGCCACTGTGCTTGCCGGCGCGGCGCAAGCCCAGGACCAGGGCATAGAGCTCGGCACGCTCGATTGCGCCATCGGCGGCGGCACCGGTTTCATCTTCGGCTCGAGCAAGGATCTGAGCTGCACCTTCAACCCCGCCGACAAGAGCTTCGCGCCGGAAGCCTATTTCGGCGCGGTCAACAAATACGGCCTCGATATCGGCACGACGAAGCAGACGGTCATGCAGTGGATCGTGCTGACGCCGCTGAAGAACATCTATGCGCCGGGCGCGTTGGCCGGTGACTATATCGGCGCCAGCGCCGAGGTGACGGCCGCCGTCGGCGCCGGCGCCAATCTGCTGGTCGGCGGCTCCTCGCAGGCCTTCACCTTGCAGCCGCTCAGCCTGCAGACGCAGACCGGCATGAACCTTGCGATCGGCGTCAGCCAGTTCCAGTTGCGCAGCACCGAGAATTGATCGCGCCACCGGACCGCATCCCGAAAAAATTCGCTTGAGCTCAACCCCGGTTGAGGTTTTACAAGCCTGCCCCGACCGGAGCAGCGCGCTCGATGCGGCGCGCGATATACGCTCCTGCCTGCGCATGGTCCTGCCGGAAACCCGTACTGGCTTCTGGCGCCCTGCGCTGGCCTCAAGATATGGAAGGCAGGGGTGGACATGACCGAAATCAGCACAAACAGGGTCGACTGGCGCGCATTGTGGGCAAGCGGCGACCTGGCGCGCTTCTGCTTCATCAGCCTCGGCATCCTGCTGCACGCCACCAACGAAACGATGGTGGCAACGGTGATGCCGGCCATGGTCGGCGAACTGGCCGGCGTGCAGCTCGTCGGCTGGTCGCTGGCGATCTACGAACTCGGCGCCATCGTCGCCGGGGCAGCCGCCGGTCGGCTGGTGAGCTATGTCCCGCTGCGCACCAACATGGTTGTCGCCGCGCTGCTTTATGCAGCCGGAGCGCTGATCTGCGCCACCTCGCCTTCCATGCAACTCTTCCTTGCCGGCCGGCTGATCGAGGGGCTTGGTGGCGGGGCGCTGGTGTCGCTGGCCTTCGTGTCGGTCGAGCGGCTGTTCTCGCGCGCCATCTGGCCGCAGCTTTTCGGCATCATGTCGGCGATCTGGGGCGTAGCCGCCTTCAGCGGACCGTTGCTCGGCGCGATCATGACCGAGCTTCTGTCATGGCGCTGGGCCTTCGGCATCTTCACCCTCGGCGGTGCCGCCATGGCGCTGGCAAGCTTCATCGTGCTGAACACGCCGGAAGCGACGAAGCCCAAGGCGAGCACAGGCAGGGCGCCGCCCTTCCCGTTCGCGGCCCTTGCCTGCCTTGCCGTCGCCGTGGTGCTGATTGCCTCGGCCGGCGTCGATATCGCCTTGCTGCGTTCCTCGCTGCTGATGGCCCTCGGGCTGGTCGGCCTGGTGCTGTTCTTCTACATCGACGCGCTGAAGCCGCGCTCGCGGCTGTTCCCGGCGCGGCTGTTCTCGTGGCGCACGCCGGTCGGCGCCGGCATGACCATGGTTGCCGCCTTTTCGGTCGCGACCTGTTCCTTCGGCGTCTACGGGCCGCTGCTGCTGACCAGCCTGCACGACATTTCGCTGCTGACCACCGGCTACATCATCGCCGCCGAATCGATCGCCTGGTCGATCCTGTCGATCCTCGTCGCCAATGCGCCGCCACGACGCGAGCGGCTGATCATCGTTGGCGGTGCGGTGATGATCGCGGCCGGCATCGCCGGCTTCGCCTACACGATACCGCTGGGCTCCATTCCGCTGATCCTGATCTGCGCCTTGCTGCAAGGCGGCGGCTTCGGCGTGGCCTGGCCCTTCCTGACGCGCGTCATCGTCGCCTCCGCGCCGGAGGGCGAGCAGACCATCGCCTCGGCGGCGGTACCGACCATGCAGCGCATCGGCTATGCCGTGGGTGCCGCACTTGCCGGCATCGTCGCCAACGCCAGCGGCTTTTCGCAAGGTTTGAACCCCGACGCGGCGGCGAATGTCGCGTCCTGGCTGTTTCTTGCCTTCGTGCCGCTCGGCATTGTCGGCTGCGTGGCGGCTCTGCGAGTATCCACCCCCCTTGGTCAGCCGCGGGAAGCTATCGCAGCTAAACCTTAGCCGCTCACTCGACCTCGCGCAGGCGGTAACCGACACCGGTCTCGGTGGTGATGTAGCGCGGCTGGTCGGGGGTCTTTTCGATCTTCTGCCTGAGCTGCCGGACATAGACCCTGAGATACTGCACGTCGGTCGAATCGCCCCAGACCTGCTTCAACAGGAAATGGTGGGTCAGCACCTTGCCGGCATGCTGCACGAGAAGGCGCAGGATATCGTATTCCTTGGGCGAGAGCTTTACGTCCTGGCCCTCGACCTTGACGATGCGTTTGACCAGATCGACGCTGAGGTCGCCGGTGTGGAACACCGGCTTTTCACCCTGCTGCTGGAACTTGTGCCGCAACGCCACACGGATGCGTGCAACCAGTTCGTTCATGCCGAACGGCTTGGTGACATAGTCGTCGGCGCCGAGTTCCAGAGCCTGGACGATGCCGGCCTCGTCGGTGCGGCTGGACAGGATGACCACCGGAATGTCGAGGCCGTCGTCGCGCCATTTGCGCAACAGCTCATGGCCGCTCATGCCGGGCAGGCCGAGGTCGAGCAGGACGAGGTCCGGCTTCTCCGCCTCCATCAGTTCGATCGCCACTTTTGCGTTCGGCGCCTCGCTGATCGCGTAGCCCTGGCTGCCGAGCCCGACGCGAAGCAGCTTGCGGATCGGCGGCTCGTCATCGACGACCAGTATCCTGACATTCGAGTTTGTCATGCCAAGTCACCCACACCGTCGGTATTCGAGGCGTCGAAATTGGGCGGGTTTGCCGGCTTCGGCATCTTGATGGTGAAGACCGCGCCCGAACGATCTGTCCGGTTTGCTGCCGCGATCGTGCCCCCCATCGCCTCGATGAAACCACGGCAGATAGACAGGCCGAGCCCGGTGCCGGCGCGAACCTGGTCGCCCTTGCGCACCCGATAGAAGGTGTCGAAAATCCGTTCCAGGTCGCCGGGGGGAATGCCCGGCCCTTCGTCCATGATCTGCAGGATGACCGAGCCATTGTCGGTCCAGCCCTGCACGCGGATCGTCGAGCCGGCCGGCGCGTATTTCGCTCCATTGTCGAGGAGATTGAACAGCGCCTGCTCGAACAGGACGGGATCGACCTTCAACATCGGCAAATCCCTGGGGATGTCTGTTTCGATCTTGTGCTCGCCGATGATTTTCCTGGCCCGCTGCAAGGCGGAGCCGACGATGTCACCGACATAGTGGAAGGCAAAGTTCGGCTCCATCGCGCCGGACTCGATCTTGGTCATGTCGAGCAGATTGGCGATGAAGCGGTTCAGCCGCTCGGATTCGTCGAGCACGGTCGACAAAAGCTCCGTCCGGTCCTGTTCGGGAAGTGCCGGTGCGAATTCCCGCAGCGTGCCGGCCGCACCCATGATGGCGGCGAGCGGCGTCTTCAGATCATGCGAGATGGAGGTGAGCAGCGCCGAGCGCAGCCGGTCCGCTTCGGCCGCGAGCTTGGCGCGGTCGACGTCGGCGACCAGCTGGATGCGCTCGATGGCGACAGCCGCCTGGTCGGCCAGCGCGTCGAGCAGGCGCTGTTGCTCGGGCGTCAGCAACGGTCCCTGCTTGTCATTGTCGAGGCCAACGACGCCGATTGCCGTGCGCCCGGTTCGCAAGGGAAGATAGAGGCGCTTGGCGCCGGGAAGCGTGTCGGCGCCGCGACCCGCGGCACGGTTGTGCTCCCAGGCCCAGCGGGCGGCGGCGATGTCGGCCTCGGCCAGTGTGTCGTCTGGCGGATAGCCGGCCTTGACGGTGATCGTTCCGTCTTCCGGCAAAAGCAGCACCACCCGCAGCTTCAGCATCGAGGCGATCTGGAAAGCGGTGGCCCAGAGCACGTCGTCGAGCGTGCCGGCACCGGCGAGCTTCTTTGAAAAAAGGTAGATGTCCTCCGTGGCCCGCGCCCGTGAGCGGGCGGCAACCGCCTGACGCTGCACGCGCGCCGTCAGATTGCTGGCAATGACGGCGACAACCAGGAACACGCCGAGCGCAACAATGCTCTCCGGATCCCGGATCGTCAGCGTGTAGCGCGGCTCCAGGAAAAAATAGTTGAAGGCAAGGGCGCTGACGAAACACGCATACAGTGCCGGCCACAGACCGCCGGTCACCGCCGATGCCAGCACCCCGATGAGAAGGATGATCGCCAGGTTGCGGACGTCGAGAAATTGGTCGAGAAGGACGGCGAAGGCGAGCGAGCCCACGACGAAGGCCGTGGCCTTGAGATAGGGCCAGATCTCGAACTGCCACTGCTCGTCGGCCGCCTTGACGCTCCTCGACGCCTCGGTGCTGCGTTCGTTTCCCGAAATGACATGGACGCTGATGTCGCCGGCATTGCGGATGAGATCATAGGTGAGCGAACCTTCGACCAATTCCCGCCAGCGCGACCGGGTCGGCCTGCCGACCACGATATGGGTGAAATTGTTCGCCGTCGCATAACGCACGATGTCCTGCGCCACATTCTGACCCGGTATGGTCGTCACCTCGGCGCCAAGCTGCTGGGCGAGGCGCAGGTTGTTTGCGAGCCGGTCCTTGTCCTCCTCGGGCATACTGGCCAAGCGCGGGCTATCGACATGCAGCGCCGTCCAGGGGGCACGCAGCCGGTCGGCCAGCCTGCGCGCATAGCGGACGCGGGCCGCTCCTCCCGGACGCGCGTCGAGGCAAACGAGAACCCTTTCCCCGGCTGCCCAAGGTCCGGGAATGGCATGGGCCTGCATATGGATCAGCAACTGGTCGTCGACACGCTGCGCGGTGCGGCGCAGCGCCAGTTCCCTGAGCGCCGTCAGATTGCCTGATGAGAAATAGTTTTCGATCGCGCGCTGGGCGGTGTTGGGGAAATAGACCTTGCCTTCCTCGAGCCGTTTGATCAGGTCGTCGGGGGTAAGATCGATGATCTCTACATCGTCGGCCTGGTCGATGACGGAATCGGGAACCGTTTCACGGACCCTGACCTTGGTGATCTGGGCGACGACGTCGTTCAGGCTTTCGACATGCTGGATGTTGAGCGTCGTGTAGACGTCGATGCCTTGCGTCAGGATTTCCTGGACGTCGAGATAGCGCTTGGGATGACGGCTGCCGGGTGCGTTGGTGTGGGCGAGTTCGTCGACGAGAACCAGCGCCGGGCGCCGGGCTATGATGGCGTCGATATCCATCTCGTCGAGGATGCGCCCCTTGTAATCGACCTTGCGGCGCGCAATGACCTCGTAACCCTCGACCAGGGCCAGCGTTTCCTTGCGGCCATGCGTCTCGACGACGCCGATCACCACGTCCACGCCGTCGGCCAGCCTGGCGCGGCCCGACATCAGCATCTCGTAGGTCTTGCCGACGCCCGGTGCCGCGCCGAGGAATATCCGCAGACGGCCGCGCCCCTCCCGCTCGGCATGATCAAGCAGTGCGTCGGGTGAGGGTCTGGTCTCGTTGCTTCTGTCGTCCGGCATCAGGATCGATCATGGATGGCGCCGGGGATACTGTCGATCCCCGGCCGCCGCCATTCACCGTTTCGCGGCGTCCAGCACAAGATTGAGACCGAGCACATTGACCACCGGTTCGCCCATGAAACCGAGTTCCCTGCTCTCGACCTGGCTGTCGACAAGCGCCTTGACCCTGGCTTCGTCGATCCCCCTGGCCTTGGCCACCCTTGCGACCTGGAAGTAGGCGGCTTCGGGGCTGATATCAGGATCGAGGCCGCTGCCGGACGTCGTCACCAGGTCGATCGGCACGGGCTGGTTCGGATTCTCCGCCTTCAGCTTTTCCGCATCGCCTTTGATACGGTCGATCAGCTTGGAATTGGTCGGGCCGAAATTGCTGCCGCTCGAGGCGGCAGCGTTGTAGCCGTCGCCGGCGGCCGAGGGGCGGTCGTGGAAATAACGGTCGCTGGCAAAGCCCTGGCCGATCAGTTCGGACCCGATGACCTTGCCGTCCTTTTCGATCAGGCTGCCATTGGCCTGGCGCGGGAACAGCACTTGTGCGATGCCGGTCATGCCCAAGGGATAGATCAGGCCGGTCAGCACCGTGAAGAAGACGATCATGATGATCGCGGGTCTTATCTGAGTGAGCATGAGGATATCCTTAAGCGAGGCCGAGTGAGGTGACGATCATGTCGATCGCCTTGATGCCGACGAAGGGGACGATGATGCCGCCGAGGCCGTAGACGAGCAGGTTGCGGCTGAGCAGCGCGCCGGCGCCGATGGCACGGTATTTGACGCCTTTCAGCGACAGCGGGATCAGTGCGATGATGATCAGCGCGTTGAAGATGATGGCCGACAGGATGGCGCTCTGCGGTGTCGCCAGATGCATGACATTGAGCGCCTGCAACGGGCCGGTCGTCTGTCCCGGCGCGATATAGAAGGCAGCGAACATCGCCGGGATGATGGCGAAATACTTGGCCACGTCGTTGGCGATGGAGAAGGTCGTCAGCGAGCCTCGCGTCATCAGCAGCGCCTTGCCGATCTCGACGATCTCGATGAGTTTGGTCGGATCGCTGTCGAGGTCGACCATGTTGCCGGCCTCGCGCGCGGCGACCGTGCCGGTGTTCATGGCGACGCCGACATCGGCCTGGGCAAGGGCCGGCGCATCGTTGGTGCCGTCGCCACACATGGCGACCAGCTTGCCCTTGGCCTGCTCATCGCGGATCAGCTTCAGCTTGTCCTCGGGCGTTGCCTGGGCGAGGAAGTCGTCGACGCCGGCTTCCGCGGCAATGGCTGCCGCCGTCATCGGATTGTCGCCGGTGATCATCACCGTGCGGATGCCCATTTTGCGCAATTCGGCGAAGCGCTCCCTGATGCCGCCCTTGACGATATCCTTGAGGTGGACGACGCCGAGCAGGCGCCCGTCGCGCTCGACAGCCAACGGCGTGCCGCCCGATTTGGCGATCTCGTCGGCGATCGCCTGGAGATCCCTGACGGTATCGCTGCCGGGCCGCATGGCGTGGGTGGCGACCGTCGACTGGCTGACATGGGCGAGCACGGAATCGACCGCGCCCTTGCGCACCGAGGAACCGTCGATGTCGACGCCACTCATGCGGGTCTGCGCGGTGAAAGGCACGAAGGTGGCGTGCAACGTCGCCATGTCGCGGGCGCGGATGGCGTATTTCTCCTTGGCCAGCACGACGATCGAGCGGCCTTCCGGCGTCTCATCGGCAAGCGAGGCGAGTTGCGCCGCGTCGGCCAGTTCCTGCTCAGTGACGCCCTTGACCGGACGGAACTCGGTCGCCTGGCGGTTGCCGAGCGTAATCGTGCCGGTCTTGTCGAGCAGCAGCGTGTCGACGTCGCCGGCAGCCTCGACAGCGCGGCCCGACATGGCCAGCACATTGAAGCGCACCAGGCGGTCCATGCCTGCGATACCGATGGCCGACAGCAGCGCGCCGATCGTGGTCGGGATCAGGGTGACGAACAGGGCGACGAGCACCGTGACCGAGATATAGCCGCCCGAATACGTCGCAAAACTCGGGATCGTTGCGGTGGCCAGAACGAAGATAAGCGTCATGCCAACGAGCAGGATGTTGAGTGCGATCTCGTTCGGCGTCTTCTGGCGCTCGGCACCTTCGACCAGCGAAATCATCCGATCGAGGAAGGTGTGGCCGGACGCCGCCGTGATGCGCACGCGGATCCAGTCGGACAGCACCTGCGTGCCGCCGGTGACCGCCGAACGGTCGCCACCGGATTCGCGGATGACCGGCGCGGACTCGCCGGTGATCGCCGCCTCGTTGACCGAAGCGACGCCTTCGATCACCTCGCCGTCGGACGGGATGATATCGCCGGCCTCGACCAGCACCGCATCGCCGACCTTGAGGCTGGTGCCGGGCACGAGTTTGTATTTCGTGCGGTCTTCGCCGGTCAGAAGCTTCGCCTGGGTTTCGGTGCGCGCCTTGCGCAGCGAATCCGCCTGCGCCTTGCCCCGGCCTTCGGCGACGGCTTCGGCGAAATTGGCGAACAGCACGGTGAACCACAGCCAGATGATGATCTGCAGCGTGAAGCCGAGATTGCCGCCGCCGGTGACCACGTCCTTGACGAACAGCACCGTGGTGAGCGCCGAGACGACGGCGACGACGAACATCACCGGGTTCCTGGCCAGCGTGCGCGGGTCGAGCTTGCGGAAGGCGCCGCCGATGGCGGGAAGCAGGATGCGGGCATCCATGATGCTTGCTGATTTCGAGTGGCTCATTTTGAAGCTCCGGCTTCGGTGTTGTTGGACGGCACCCGATGATCGGATGCCGAAAGGAAGTGCGGCGGCCCGTAGGCCAGCAACCAGAGGACGAGCATGACTGCCGCAAGACCGAGAAACGTCGACAGGGTCGGGAAAGGAGGAGGTCTCTCCTCCTTCCCGTGATCGCCCCTGTGGCTGATCTTGCGACGCATGGAGCTGAACCAGGACATATCATTGATCCAGACTCGGGCGGTCTCAGAAGGTCTGCCCGTGAATGCCAGCCAGGTGCTCGATGATCGGCCCGACGGCGAGCGCCGGGAAGAAGGTCAGACCACCGACGATGAGAATGACGCCGACCAGCAGCCCGACGAACAGCGGGCCATCGGTCGGGAAGGTGCCGGCGGAAGCCGGAACCGTCTTCTTCGCCACCAGCGAGCCGGCAATGGCCAGCGCCGGGATGATCACCAGGAAGCGGCCCATCAGCATGCCGATGCCGATGGTGATGTTGTACCAGGGCGTGTTGCCGCTGAGGCCGCCAAAGGCCGAGCCATTGTTCGCAGCACCCGACGTATAGGCATAGAGAACCTCGGAGAAGCCGTGCGGGCCGGCATTGCCCATCGAAGCCACACCGGTCGGCAGCACGACCGCGATGGCGGTGAAGATCAGCATCGCCAGCGGCAGGCACAGGATGGCCAGCATCGCCATCTTGACCTCCTTGGCCTCGACCTTCTTGCCGAGATATTCGGGCGTGCGGCCGACCATCAGGCCGGCGACGAAGACGGCGATGACGATGTACATCAGGATGCCGTAGAGTCCGGCGCCGACACCGCCGACGATGACTTCGCCAAGCTGCATGTTGATGATCGGGATCATGCCGCCGAGCGCGGTGAAAGAACCATGCATGGCGTTGACCGCGCCGCAGGAAGCGGCCGTGGTGATGACGGCAAACAGCGCCGACAGGGCGATACCGAAGCGCGTCTCCTTGCCTTCCATGTTGCCGCCGTCGATGCCCAGCGCATGCACCAGCGGGTTGCCGGCGGCTTCCGCCCAATAGCAGACGATGACGCCGGCGATGAACATGACGCCCATGGCCGACAGGATTGCCCAGCCCTGGCGCTGGTTGCCGATCATGCGGCCGAAAACATTGGTCAAGGCGGCGCCGATGGCGAAGATCGAGACCATCTGGATCAGGTTGGAGATCGCATCGGGGTTCTCGAACGGATGCGCGGCATTGGCGTTGAAGAAGCCGCCGCCATTGGTGCCGAGCATCTTGATGGCCACCTGCGAGGCGACCGGGCCGACAGCGATGGTCTGCTGCGCGCCTTCGAGCGTGGTGGCATTGACATAGGCGCCAAGCGTCTGCGGCATGCCGAGCCAGACATAGACCAGTGTCAGCACGATGCAGAGCGGCAACAGCACATAAAGCGTGGAACGGGTCATATCGACCCAGAAATTGCCGATCGACTTGCCGGAAGCACGGGCAAAGCCGCGGATCAACGCAATTGCGATGGCAATGCCGGTGGCGGCCGAAACGAAATTCTGCACCGTCAGGCCAGCCATCTGCACGAGGTAGGACATCGTGCTCTCGCCGCCGTAGTTCTGCCAGTTGGTGTTGGTCATGAAGCTGGCGGCGGTGTTGAAGGCGAGCCCTGGTTCAACGGCGGTCATGCCGGCCGGATTGTAGGGCAGGCTTCCCTGCAGGCGCTGCAGGACATAGAGCACCAGGAAGCCGGCAAGGTTGAAGAGCAGCAAAGCCACCGCATAGGTGGTCCAGTGCTGTTCCTCGCGTTCGTTGGTTCCGCAAACGCGGTAGAGCCCGCGCTCGAGCGGGCCAAAGACTGACGAAAGCAGCGTGCGGTCGCCGTTGAAGACGCGGTGCATGTAGCCGCCGAGCGGCTTCACCAGCAAAATGATGATCCCGCAAAAGACCAGGATCTGTATCCAACCGTTCAGTGTCATGGCTGTGGCTTTCCGTGCCTTCAGAAGCGTTCTGGACGAACGAGCGCGTAGGTCAGGTAGGCGAGCAGGAACAAGGTCACGCCACCACCGAGGATGTAATCGAAAAGCATGGTTCGATCCTTAAGCTCAAATTCTGTCGCAGGCTTTGACATAGGCGAAGAACAGGGCGAAAAACAAAACCCCGATCCCGAGAACAATGACGTCCATTGTGTTTGTTCCTTGCGCATATCTGTTTGGCTTGCGCCTTCGATGAAAAGGTCAGCAACACCCTAAACGGCCCGCCGTATTTTCATGACGGCACCGAAATTTGTTTCAGATGGAATATGGACCCGATCGCCATAAAGGTTCGAGACGGGGCGCAATAGAAAGAAATAGGAATTTTATAAAGGTTTTCGGTCCGGCGGCCGTCTGAAGGGTGTCGAAGCACACCTTCTACCGGCTGGTCGTCACGCCGGCCGAGCGCGAACCCTCATCCTGCAGCCGGCCATCCAAGCTTGGCTTGGATACTTTTCAGACGTAACCAGCCGCTGTCGAAGTGGTTGTTTGAGCGCGCGGTTCAATGGCCCAGAAAAATCATCGCTCCTGGCCGTTATGAGCGGTCAACAGATTGTCTTGTGAAACGTCCCGGATGCGCCAAGCCCCAGCGTCAGCGGCTGCAGCCTCGCGTGCCTCGCGCATCGCCGGCAGGCGAAGAGCTGCCACAAGACTGTTTCCAAGCGAGACGCCGGGCTTTTCAACAACAAGGTGTGCGACCAGCGCCATGAGGACCAGAAGTACCATCGCCATCAATGTCACAAGCCAATACTGGGTGGCGTTGTCCATGGCAAAATTCCGCACCGGCGCGATGGAGAATACCGAGGCGAAGGTAAGCCCCTGCAGCAGATAGATGCCATAGCTGATCTCACCCAGCCGCACTGAGCGGTTGGCGGTCAGGAGACCAAAGAAATCCGCGCCCGAGGCGATCAGGAAGAAAGTTCCGATGCATAGCAGCATCGGCCCCGGGGCGTAGGCAATGTCATAGGTGGCAAAAATATACACCAGGACCGCCAGGGCGATGGCGGACAGAACGTGTCGATGCATTTTCACCAGCAGGGCGTTTGCTTCAAGCGTCGCGCACACCATGCCTCCTGCGAAAAGCCCCAGATAGCAGTAAGCTAGACTCCCTCCACCCACCGACATGAGAATGGAAAAAGCCAGAAGGGCCACCGGCATGCCTAGGCGTGCAATCGGGTGCCGGCTGAATATCGCCATGATAGGCAGGCTGAAATAGAATAGCCATTCATAGGGCAAGGTCCAGGTTACACCGGCCAGCAGGTAGACTCCGAAGCTCGAAAGCTGGACGTAGCCAAAGACACCCAACAGCAGATTGAAAAACGCACGCTCGTAGGTCGCGAGGGCTGAGTAATCGATCTGTGCGTTGACGAGCTCAAGCACCATCGCTGCGCCGACCGCGACAATGTAGAGCGGCCCGATCCTGAAAGCCCGCTTGAGCAACAACGTCGGAAAATCCACGGAGGACTTTGCCGACAGCAGTTTCCCCCAGAACAGGTAGGCCGAGATGACAAAGAAAAAGGAGACCCCAACCTGTCCCAGCAGGCCATAGAAAGCGGAAGGCGGGTACTTCCACGCGCCTGTCGTCAAGAATTCATGGTAAATGACGGAGTGGTGAAGCGCGACTGCAAGCGCCAGATATCCTCGCATCCCGTCAATTGCCCGGACCCTGGCGGAATTCGATTCGAAGCCTACCCGCTGAAATAAGGACGTGCCTGCAAGCGGCCAAAGCAGCGCGACGACCACAAACGCGGGCCAGAGGTCATAAAGTCCAATCACGATTGCTCCGAGCTTGTTCTTGCGCACACCACGTTCTGCGGTCGCCGGACCACACGCTCATAATAGACCACGCATCGAGATTGCTTGTCGCCTTGAGGGTCACGCCTTCTTCACGAACTCGGTTTTGAGCACCAGGCCCTTCACTTGCTTGGTGTTGCATTCGATCTCGCCGGGATTGCCGTTGAGGCGAATGTTCTTCACCGACGTGCCCCGCTTGATCGTCTCCGAAGTGCCTTTGACTTTGAGGTCCTTGATCAGCGTGACGGAATCGCCGTCATTCAATTGAGCGCCATTGCTGTCGCGCACGATTACATCGTTTGGCATGCCGTCTCCTGTGATTTGGGTCACCACTACCAGATCGCGCAAGAATTCCAAAACAGCTCGTGGACGGTCTTTTCATAGGATTATCCAATGATCAATCGACGCGCTTCGCGGCGATTGCGTCTCCAAGGCGTTCGAAAATTGCCAGCTGCCTTTCCAGCACCGCGATCACATAAGCAGGGCCATGACCATCATGCCCCATACCGGACGCCGATCATCCTGGCACCCCTTACGCAATGATATCAGATGGTTATATCATTTTTGAAGTTTCTGGCGGAGAGAGCGGGATTCGAACCCGCGTTACGGTCTCCCGTAAACACACTTTCCAGGCGTGCGCCTTCAACCACTCGGCCACCTCTCCGTCCATGCATGTCGCGCCGGCCGGTTTCGCCACGCGGGTTGGGGAGATGCACCTCCCTTGGGGCAAGGCGGAACTTCCGCCATCGGCGTCGCCAACCAGCAAGCGCCTTTCCCCGCACCTGAGCCGTCGAAGCAACAGGCGCGGGGCTCATCTAGTCGATCCGGCGGCGAATGCCAAGCCATAACGGCAGTCTATTCGCTTTGCCGGCCATACAGCGTTTCGGCAGGCCGGCGGCGCGGCGCAAACGCAAGCCGGCGGTATAGGGCCAACCGGACAGAGCGCCGGAATTCGCGTATGGCGATTGCGAACCAGACATGCGCATTCTATCTCTCGTTTCGAAACGTGCCGGAAGCCCTCGGGAGGAGCTTGAGGACTGATCCGGAGGAAGGTCTCTGATGTTTCGCTTCGTCTTCCGTCTTGCCGCAATGGTCGCGCTATCGATTTCCGTCATCATGGCGGTGCTCGACGTGACGCGCACCGTGGCGGCCTCGGCGCTGGTGCTGACCCCGCTCAACGCCAGTTGGCTGGCGGTATCGCCGGACACGCGGGCAGCCTTCGAAACCTTCATCCGGACCAAGGCCAGTCCGTTGCTGTGGGACGGCGCCGTCGCCTGGGTGCTTAACCAGCCGGGCTTCGCCGTGTTCGCGGTGCTGGCCTTCCTGCTCTATGCGATCGGCTATAAGCGGCAACGGCGCGCGGGACGGTTCGCCGCGAACTGATCTCCTTTCCGCGTCCTACCCACAGAGGAAAGCTGCGCATGTTCTTTCTCAGCGACATGCTGAACAAGAAGCTCAATCTGCCGAAGCCGTCCGAGGCGTTGCCGGGCCGCGCCAGGGCGATCCCGACTGCGCCAAGGCACAAGGTCTTGAAAAGGCCGCTCAAGGGTCCCTATCCCGAGGGGCTGGAGATGGCGATGTTCGGGCTCGGCTGCTTCTGGGGCGCGGAACTGCTTTTCTGGCAGATCGAAGGCGTCTGGGTCACGGCGGTCGGCTATGCCGGCGGCTTCACGCCCAATCCGACCTACCAGGAAACCTGCACCGGGCTTACCGGCCATGCCGAAGTGGTGCTGGTCGTCCATGACCCCAAGATCGCCTCCTATGCCGCGCTTTTGAAGCTGTTCTGGGAAAGCCACGACCCGACGCAAGGCATGCGCCAGGGCAACGATGTCGGCACCACCTACCGCTCCGCGGTCTACACATCAGGTGATGCGCAATTGCGGGCGGCGAGCGCCTCGCGCGCTACCTATGAAGCCTCGCTGCGTGGCGGCGGCCACGGCAGGATCACCACCGAGATCGCGCCGGCGCCAGAGTTCTACTTCGCCGAGAGCGACCACCAGCAATATCTGGCGAAGAACCCTTACGGCACTTGCAGCCTCAAGGGCACGGGTGTCGCTTGCGCCATTCCGGCTGTTGCCTCCGGCTGAGCCTTTGGCGCAGGGATCGAGCCGCGGCACCGCTTGCTCGCGCCATGCTTTTCCAAAAGGTCAAAATTCCGCGTGAATTTTGTTTCGGGCCATGCCAGATTGCCCCGAGCGGGAGGGGAGTACACTCCTGGCTGACGTCGCATGCCTGCCGGAGAACCGGGCCGGCATGCGGTGCATAACGGAAAAAATAACCGACAGGGTGTGGATCACATGAAACGTATCGTTCTCGGCCTCCTGGCCGCAACCGCAATGGTTCTTCCGGCTTTCGCCGCGGATGTCCAGCCGGCCATCCTCTATGATCTCGGCGGCAAATTCGACAAGTCCTTCAACGAGGCCGCCTATCATGGCGCCGAGAAGTTCAAGACAGAGACCGGCACGGCCTACGTCGAATTCGAGGTGTCCAACGCCTCGCAGCGCGAACAGGCTCTGCGCCGATTCGCCGAGGACGGCCGCAACCCGATCGTCATGGCCGGTTTCGCCTGGGAGGATGCGCTGAAGAAGGTCGCGGCCGAGTATCCTGACCTCAACTTCGCCATCATCGACGACGCCGTCGATTTGCCCAATGTCCGCTCGCTGGTGTTCAAGGAAAATGAAGGCTCCTATCTGGTCGGCATCCTGGCGGCGATGGCATCGAAGTCGAAGAAGGTCTCCTTCATCGGCGGCATGGACATTCCGCTGATCCGCAAGTTCGAATGCGGCTATGTCGGCGGCGCCAAGTCGGCCGGCGCGACGGACGTCATCCAGAACATGACCGGCGACACGCCGGCTGCCTGGAACGATCCGGCCAAGGGCGGCGAGATCGCCAAGACACAGATCGATCAGGGCTCCGACGTGGTCTATGCCGCGGCTGGCGGCACCGGCGTCGGCGTGCTGCAGGCAGCGGCTGATGCCGGCAAGCTTGGCATCGGCGTCGATTCCAACCAGAACGGCTTGCAGCCCGGCAAGGTGCTGACCTCGATGATGAAGCGCGTCGACGTTGCCGTCTACAACGCCTTCATGGACGGCAAGAACGGCACCTTCAAGGGCGGCCTGCAAAATCTCGGCCTCAAGGAGGGCGGCGTCGACTACGCCATGGACGACAACAACAAGGCGCTGATCACCGATGAGATGAAAGCCGCCGTCGAAAAGGCCAAGGCCGATATCATCTCCGGCAAGATCGAGGTGCACGACTACACCGCCGACAACGCCTGCCCCTATTGAGCGGCACAAATATACAGCCATGATCTGCAAACCGCCGGGCGCAAGCCTGGCGGTTTTGCGTTGCCTATAGTTTACCCGCCAGATACCCCAACACGAAGGCCACGATCAGCCCGGCGGCGACGACAAATCCGCTCCGCCCGCCAAGCGTGTGCAGGCCGATGCCGTACGGCCGCTGCGACAGGCTTCGGATCACTGTTGGCGACCCGGCATCGCTCAGGCCAGAGGTGCGCATCTGCGGCAGGTCTCCAATGCGCTGCGTGATCTGCTTCCAGCGCTCTTCGCCCGCAGGTTCGGCACGGTCGAAGACATGCATGCGCTCGGCAAGCTGCACGACCGCGTCGCGGAAGGCGGGATCGATCGCAAGGTCGCGCTCGGCCCGTTCGCGGTCGGCGTCGTTCATCAGGCCGAGCACATAGTCGCCTGCCCGCGCGATGCGATCGCTTTCACTGGCCACGGCGTGCACCCTCCCCTTTCCTCACCAGTGCGGCGGCTTGGTTACAGGCACGTCGTCTCCTGCCTGCTCCTCCAGCGCCAGGAAGCGGTCGGTCAGCGCATCGAGCTTGCGCTGCATGCGCTCGATCACCTTCCACTGCTCGGCGATCTGGCCGGACAGTTCCTCGATGGTCTTCTCCTGTTCGGCGGAGCGGATCTCCAGCGTCGTCAGCCGGTCGGCGGGCATGATCATTCAAATCCCCAGTCTTTCACAGCGATGTCTCGCACTACGTTGCGCAGCGATGCGAATGTCGGCTTTGCCATATTAGCGAATGTGAGGGCCCCGGCCACGTTGGAAATTGACAAGCGCACCGGGATTTGTCGAGAGTGACCCTGCTTCGGCCAATTGGCATGGACGGAGCGTCATGCTAGGCGTTTTGACCAAGCGATAAAAAAAAGAGTGGGACAGGCTGCATGGCGCAAGCCGCAATCGAGCTGATCGGCATCGACAAGAGTTTTGGCGCCGTGCGCGCCAACCGCGACATCAATCTGGAGATCGCGCGCGGTACCATTCACGGTATCGTCGGCGAGAATGGCGCGGGCAAGTCGACGCTGATGTCGATCCTCTACGGCTTCTATCAGGCCGACAGCGGCGAGATTCGTGTCGGCGGCCAGCCCGCCTCGATCAAGACCCCCAATGACGCGATCGCGCTGGGCATCGGCATGGTGCATCAGCACTTCATGCTGGTCGACAATTTCTCGGTGCTGGAAAACGTCATCCTCGGCGCCGAGAGCGATGCGCTGCTGAAGCGCAGCATCGCCAAAGCGCGCTCCGAACTGGAGCGGCTGGAGCGCGAATACGGGCTGGAAGTCGATCCCGATGCGATCGTCGAGGAATTGCCGGTCGGCCTGCAGCAGCGTGTCGAGATCCTCAAGGCGCTCTATCGCGGCGCCGAGATCCTGATCCTCGACGAGCCGACGGGCGTGCTGACGCCGGCCGAGGCCGACCACCTGTTCCGCATCCTCAGGCAGTTGAAGGACCAGGGCAAGACGGTGGTGCTGATCACCCACAAACTGCGCGAGATCATGGCCATCACCGACACGGTGTCGGTCATGCGCCAGGGCACGATGGTGGCGACGCGCGAGACCGCCAAGACCACGGTCGAGGAGCTGGCCGAGCTGATGGTCGGCCGGCGCGTGCTCTTGAGGGTCGAAAAGGGCGAGGCGGAAGCCGGCGGCGTCAAGCTCGCGGTCAAGAACCTGACAGTAAAGGACGCGCGCGGCGTCACCATGGTCGACGACATCTCCTTCGATATCAGGGCCGGCGAGATCGTCGGTATCGCCGGTGTCGCCGGCAACGGACAATCCGAACTGCTCGAGGCGATCTCCGGCATCAGGCGCGCCGTGTCTGGCTCGGTCATGCTCGACGGCAAGCCGATCGACCTGACCGGTGCCGCCGACCCCGGCGAGCTTCGCGACCGCGGCCTGGCGCACGTGCCGGAGGACCGCCATCATGTCGGGCTGGTGCTGGCCTTCGAGGAGAACGAGAATTCCATCCTCGGCTATCACGACGATCCCCGCTATTTGAAAGGGCCGTTCCTCAACATCGACGCCATACGCAACGATGCCAAGGACAAGATCGCCAAATACGATATCCGTCCGGCCGATTGCAGGTTGAAAACCGCCAATTTCTCCGGCGGCAACCAGCAGAAGATCGTGCTGGCGCGCGAGATGGAACAGGACCCCGGCGTGCTGATCGTCGGCCAGCCGACGCGCGGCGTCGATGTCGGCGCCATCGAATTCATCCACAAGCGCCTGATCGCCATGCGCGACCAGGGCAAGGCGGTGCTGGTGGTGTCGGTCGAGCTGGACGAGATCCGCTCGCTCTCCGACCGCATCCTGGTGATGTTTGCCGGCCGCATCGTCGGCGAGCGCGGCCCGGAAGCAACCGAGGGCGAACTCGGCCTGCTGATGGCCGGCGTCGAGCATCAGGAGGCAGCGGAATGAGCACGCCCTACGCCAAGCTGCCGGCCTGGGCCGACTACGGCGTGATCCCGGTGATCAATCTGTTCGTTGCCTTCGTCGTCGCCGGCTTCGTCGTGGTTCTGGTCGGCGAAAACCCGTTCCGCGCCGCCGTCATCCTGGTCGAGGGCGCCTTCGGCAAGGGGACTGGCATTGCCTTCACCCTATTCTATGCCACGACTTTCATCTTCACCGGCCTGTCCGTGGCGGTTGCCGCGCATTGCGGCCTGTTCAACATCGGCACCGAGGGCCAGGCCTACATCGCCGGCCTCGGCATCGCCATTGTCTGTCTGTCCTTCGACAGCGTGCTGCCATGGTGGCTGACATTTCCGCTGGCCATCGTCGCTTCGGCGGTCGTGGGCGCGTTGTGGGGACTCATCCCCGCCTATCTGCAGGCCAAGCGCGGCTCGCACATCGTCATCACCACCATCATGTTCAACTTCATCGCCGCCTCGATCATGGTTTACCTGCTGGTCGGCCCCTTGAAGCCGGCAGCGTCGCAAGCGCCGCAGACGCGCAACTTCCTCGCCGGCGCGGAATTGCCTAAGCTCAACTGGATCATCGAACTGTTCGGTGCCAAGATCCGTTCGGCACCGCTGAACATTTCCTTCCTGCTGGCGCTGGTCATGGCCTTCCTGGTCTGGCTGCTGATCTGGCGCACCAAGCTCGGCTATGAGATGCGCACCTACGGTCACAGCCCGAAAGCGGCGCGCTATGCCGGCATTTCGGAAACCCGCATCATCATCACCGCCATGATGATCTCGGGCGCGCTCGCCGGCATGATGGCACTCAACCCGGTAATGGGCGACCAGCACAATGTCGCGATCGATTTCGTTTCCGGCGCCGGTTTCGTCGGCATCGCCGTGGCGCTGATGGGCCGCCTGCACCCCATCGGCATCGTGCTGGCGGCGATCCTGTTCGGCATGCTCTACCAGGGCGGCGCCGAGCTTGCCTTCGAGATGCCGGCGATCAGCCGCGACATGATCGTCATCATTCAGGGTCTCGTCATCCTGTTTGCCGGCGCGCTCGAGCACATGTTCAGGCCTTACATCCAGGCGCTGTTCGCCTCGTTCAATCCGAGGTCGGTCGGCATGGAAGCGGTCAAGAGCAAGGGTGCCTGAGATGGATGTGTTCAACGCAATCGTCCAGACACTGGATTCGACCATCCGCCTCTCGGTGCCGCTGCTGCTGGCATGCCTCGCCGGCCTCTATTCGGAACGCGCCGGCATCTTCGACATCGGTCTCGAAGGCAAGATGCTGGTCGGCGCCTTCGCCGGCGCGGCGGCGGCTTCCGTGTTCCATTCGGCCTTTCTCGGCCTCGGCATGGCCATCCTGATCTCGGTCGCCTTTGCCATGATCCACGGCTTTGCCTCGATCACCCATCGCGGCAACCAGATCGTCTCCGGCGTGGCGATCAATTTCATCGCCGCCGGATCGACCATCATCCTCGGCCAGGCCTGGTTCCAGCAAGGCGGGCGCACGCCGGCGCTGCAACCGGGCGAGCGCTTCGAGGCCATCATCTGGCCCGGCGCCGATGCCATCCACGGTGTGCCGATCATCGGACCGATCTATGCCGAGCTGCTGTCGGGCCACTCGATCCTGGTCTATCTCGCCTTCCTGATGGTGCCGTTTACCTGGTGGGTGCTGTTTCGCACCCGCTTCGGCCTGCGCCTGCGCGCCGTCGGCGAGAACCCGGCCGCCGTCGACACCGCCGGCATTTCCGTCGCCTGGCTGCGCTATCGGGCGCTGATCTGCACCGGCATCCTCACCGGCATCGCCGGCGCCTATCTGTCGATGGTACAAAATGGCGGCTTCGTGAAGGACATGACCGCCGGCAAGGGCTACATCGCGCTGGCAGCCCTGATCTTCGCCAAGTGGAGGCCGGTCAACGCCATGTTCGCCTGCTTGCTGTTCGGTTTCCTCGACGCGCTGTCGATCCGCCTGCAAGGCTCGCCGCTGCCCATCATCGGCAAGGTGCCGGTGCAGTTCATGCAGGCGCTGCCCTACATCCTCACCGTCATCCTGCTCGCCGGCTTCATCGGCAAGGCCATTCCACCGCGCGCCGGCGGCGTGCCCTACGTCAAGGAACGCTGAGCCGGCCGGCTTTGTGCCGGGTTTTGGACACGATCATCGGAGAGAACACCTGAATGTCGCATGACCTGTTCGAGGCCGCCAAGGCTGCCATGGCCAAGGCCTATGCGCCCTATTCGAAGTTTCCGGTGGGCGCCGCCTTGCGCACCGAGGATGGGCGCGTCTTTACCGGTGCCAATATCGAGGTCGCCTCCTACCCGGAAGGCTGGTGCGCCGAGACCACAGCGCTCGGCCACTACATCATGGGCGGTGGCGGCAAGATCGTGGAAATCGCCGTTCTTGCCGAGCGCATGGCGAAATGCTCGCCTTGCGGCGGCTGCCGGCAGCGGCTGGCGGAATTCTGCCGGCCGGAAACCAAGCTCTATCTCTGTGACAATGCCGGCGTGGCCGAGACCGTGACCATGGGCGAGATGCTGCCCTATGGCTTCCGCGGCGACATCTTGAAATGAAGACGTGGCTCAAATGAAGAATTGGCTGAAATGAAGAGCTGGCTGAAATGACGGAAAAGGCGCTGGATCATCTCATCGAAAGACTGGACGGCCTGGCGCCGTTGACGGCGCTGGTGCTGGGTTCGGGCCTGGGCGGGCTGGTCGACCAGATCAAGGATCCGATCCGCATCTCCTATGCCGAGCTGCCGGGCTTTCCCAGAAGCGGCGTCACCGGCCATGCCGGCGAAGTGGTGGCGGGGCTGTTTGCCGGTGTGCCGGTGCTGATGCTGTCCGGCCGCGCCCACTATTATGAGCACGGCGTTGCTGCGGCGATGCGCCCGGTGCTGGAAGTGCTTGCCGGCATCGGCATCACGAAACTGATCCTCACCAACGCCGCCGGTTCGGTCGATCCGGACATGCCGCCGGGTTCGGTGATGCTGATATCGGACCACATCAATTTCTCGGGCAGCAACCCACTGATCGGCGAACCCAGCGACCGCCGCTTCGTCGGCCTCACCGAAGCCTATGATGCCGGCATCCGCAAGGCCATCGAACGGGCGGCGAAAGCGACCGACACCACACTGCACAAGGGCGTCTACATGTGGTTCTCCGGCCCGTGCTTCGAGACGCCGGCCGAAATCCGCATGGCGCGCATCATGGGCGCCAACGCGGTCGGCATGTCGACCGTACCGGAGGTCATTCTCGCCCGTTTCCTCGGACTGCGCGTCGCCGCCTGTTCGGTCATCACCAATTTGGCTGCCGGCATGACCGGGGCCGAGCTCTCGCACCAGGAGACCAAGGACATGGCACCGGTTGGCGGCGCGCGGCTGGCAACGATCCTGCAACGCGTGTTCCGCGACGGACTGCTGGAGAGCTGATGCTTCCGCAGGAAATCATCCGCCGCAAGCGCGATGGCCTGAGGCTGTCGGAGCAGGAGATCGCCGGCTTCGTCGAGGGCGTGACGTCAGGCGCCGTTTCGGACGGCCAGGTGGGTGCCTTCGCCATGGCGGTGTTCTTCAACGGCATGAGCCGCGACGAGGCGGTGGCGCTGACGCTCGCCATGCGCGATTCCGGCGACGTGCTCGACTGGTCGAACCTGCCCGGCCCGGTCACCGACAAGCATTCGACCGGCGGCGTCGGCGACAATGTCTCGCTCATGCTGGCACCGATCGTCGCCGCCTGCGGCGCTTATGTGCCGATGATATCAGGCCGGGGCCTTGGCCACACGGGTGGCACGCTGGACAAGATGGATGCCATCCCCGGCTACGCCAGCCAGCCCGATATCGCACTGTTTCGCAAGGCGGTGCTTGAAACCGGCTGCGCCATTATCGGCCAGACCGCCGACCTCGCACCCGCCGACCGCCGGCTCTATGCGATCCGCGATGTCACCGGCACGGTCGAATCAGTGCCCTTGATCACCGCTTCGATCCTGTCGAAGAAGCTGGCGGCCGGGCTGCAGTCGCTGGTGCTCGACGTCAAGGTCGGCAACGGCGCCTTCATGGAGAAGTCGCGCGACGCGACCGCACTGGCCAACAGCCTGGTCGAAATTGCCAATGGTGCCGGGCTGAACGCCTCGGCGTTGATCACCGGAATGAACGAGCCGCTGGCGTCGGCCGCCGGCAACGCCGTCGAGGTGCGCAATGCCGTCGATTTCCTCACTGGTCGGTTTCGCGACCATCGGCTGGAGGATGTGACGCTGGCGCTGGCCGCCGAAATGCTGCAGTCGGCGGGGCTGGTGTCGTCCAACCAGGATGGCATGCGGCGCGCCACCGAGACGCTCGCCAGCGGCCGTGCCGCCGCCACCTTCGCGCGCATGGTAGCCGCGCTTGGCGGTCCCGCCGATTTCATCGAGAAGCCGGAAAAATATCTGCCTGCGGCTGCGACCGAATTTGCCGTCAAGGCGACCGCAAACGGCTTCGTCACCGGCATCGCAGCCCGAGACATCGGGCTCGCCGTGGTTGGCCTGGGAGGCGGACGCACGCGGCCGGACGACAAGGTCGACCCTGCGGTCGGCATCACCAGGCTGTTGCCTATCGGTGCGGAGGTCAGGCTCGGCGACCCGCTGGCACTGGTCCATGCCCGCTCATTGGCCGATGCCGAGGCCGCCGCCGCCGCCGTGCTTTCGGCCTATACGGTCGGCGCTTCGAAGCCGGCCGCCGACAAGTCGGTCATCCGGCGGATTCTGCCGCGCGGCTGAGCAATTCCAGGAAAAGTGTGTAACGGTTTTCCCGGGAAAAGCGCATAGCGCTTCCCTTGGGAATTGCGGAAAACAAATAGGACTTTACTGGACGAGCAGCAGCGCGCCATTCTCGGCCTGGTATTTGCTGAGCCGGTTGAGGAAGCTCATGCCGATCAGATTGGTGCGCAGCGCCCTGTCGTCGAGCACGATGGTCTGGACATCGTTGACCGTGATGTTTCCGATCTGCAGGCGGTCGATCATTGCCACGGCTGCCTTGATGGTGCCGTTGGCGGTGCTGACTTCGTGGTTGAAATCGGAAGCGTTCAACGACAGGCCGATCCTACGTGCTGTCGAGGTGTTGATGGCGACCAGCGTGGCGCCGGTGTCGATCATGCCGTCGATCTGACGTCCGTTGAGCTTGAAGGCCGACGAGAAGTGTCCGCGCTCGTCTGCCGCAACGACCACCTTGCGGCCCATCGGCAGCGCCGCCACCGGCTTGTCGGGGACCGATGCCAGGTTGACGTTCGGTTGGGCTCCAGCCGCCTGTTTGCCCGGCACCGTCGATTTCAGCAGGTTTTCGACGAATTGCGGATTCGCCTGATACACGATCGGTATCGATGCCGACGTGCCGGCGAAAACGCCGAGGATAAGAAGTTTGCGCAGCATGGACCGGCCTCGCCGCATGACCCGAAAATCGGGATCGATTTTCGGGTCATGCGCAAAATCAAAGTGCTACAGCGTTATTTGCGCGTCCGAATGGACGCGCGGCGCTGTAGTGAGAGCCGATCCTTAAGCCCGGATGGTGTTTGCCGCTTTAACACGCGCCAAAACCCCGCCTTTGCGTAAATATTTGGTAAATCGTACCAGGCAACTTTGGCTGGTACTATTTGGTCCCGTACATGCGATCACCGGCATCGCCGAGGCCGGGCATGATGTAGCCCTTCTCGTTGAGCTGGCGGTCGATTGAAGCGGTGAAGACGGGAACGTCCGGATGCGCCTTTGTGAAGCGCTCGATGCCTTCGGGCGCCGCCAGCAGGCAAAGGAAGCGGATGTTGGTGGCACCGCGCTCTTTCAGCTTGTCGATCGCCGCGATCGCCGAATTGGCGGTCGCCAGCATCGGATCGACGACGATGACCAGCCGGTCACCGAGATCGCTCGGCGCCTTGAAGAAATACTCGATCGCTTCCAGCGTTTCGTGATCGCGATAGAGACCGACATGGGCGACGCGGGCCGCCGGCACCAGGTCGAGCAGGCCTTCCAGCAAGCCGTTGCCGGCGCGCAGCACCGAGGCGAAGACCAGCTTCTTGCCCTCCAGCGTCGGCGCTTCCATGGTTTCCATCGGCGTCTCGATCGTCGTCGTCGTCAGTTCGAGGTTGCGAGTGACCTCATAGCCGAGCAGCAGCGATATTTCGCGCAGCAGCCGGCGGAAGCCCGCCGTCGAGGTCTCCTTCTTGCGCATGATGGTCAGCTTGTGCTGGACAAGCGGATGGTCGATGACGGTGACGCCCTGCATAATGTGCTCCGAGCCGCGATGGAAAGTGGTGAATGGTGAATAGTGAATAGTGAATGGGTTTGCGAGTCTTTTGCGAGATGCGGAAAGGTAATGCTTGACAGGCAGACAGGGCCTCCCACCATTCACCATTCACCATTCACCATTCACCATTCACCATTCACCATTCACCATTCACCTCTTCGCATCGAGCCGGGCAAGAAGTGCTGTCTTGGTCTTTTTGTCGACGAAAGCGGCTTCGATGGCTGTACGGGTAACGGCGGCCAGCGCCTTTTCGCTCATCGCGAAATGCTCGGCGGCAATGACGTATTCGCGCTTCAGCGAGGTCCAGAAATAGGGCGGATCATCGGAATTGAGCGTCACCTTGCAGCCTGCCGCCTGCAGGGACGGAAACGGATGGTCGGCAAAACTGTCGAACACCTTGAGCGCGATGTTGGAGCCGGGGCAGCATTCCAGCACGACGCCCTCGTCGGCGATGCGCCGGACAAGGTCCGGATTTTCGATGGCACGCACGCCATGGCCGATGCGCGACGGGCGGATATGGTCGAGCGCCGCCTGGACGGTCTCCCAGCCTGTCAGTTCGCCGGCATGGATGGTGATGCCGAGCCCAGCCTCGCGGGCGATCTCGAATGCCCTGACATAATCCTCCATCTCGCCGATGCGCTCATCGCCGGCAACGCCGAAACCGGTGACCAGCGGGTGCCCGCAACGCGCCGCGAAACGCGCCGCCTGCTCGATCGACTCGACGCCGACATTGCGCACGCCGGTAACGATCATGCGGCCCTCGATGCCGGTCTTGGCCTTGGCGCGGGCCATGCCTTCGCCAAGCGCGTCGGTATAGGCCTTGGGCGACAGCCCGGCCTTCCTGGCATGGTCCGGCGAGGTGAACACCTCGGAATAGATCGCCCCGTCGCGGGCAAGGCTGGTCAGATAATGATCGGCCAGCCGCGCATAGTCCTCCTCGGTCCGGAACAGATCGGAGGAAAAGTCGTAAGCCGCGAGGAAGGACGTGAAATCGTGCCAGACGAACGAACCGTTCTGGATATAGGGCGAGGTGTCCTTGCCGTATTTCTGCGCCTGGCGGATGACGAGTTCTGGCGACGCTGCCCCTTCGATGTGGCAGTGCAGTTCCGCTTTCAAAGGCATTCAAACATCCCGTCGGTCAGTCCAGGTCTCGAAAACCGCCACCTGGAAGCGCGGCTGAACACCGCGCCTTAAACAATAGCGCCCGCACCATCGATCGGCTATGGTCCCGCCGGTTTTATGACGGATCAAAAAAATGTCAGTTGAGAGAACCACGGCCGCGGGCGGCATGGAAACCTCCTATGGTTTCAAGCGTGTAGGGGCTGGCGACAAGCAGTCTCTGGTCAACGATGTTTTCCACAAGGTCGCCAACCGCTACGACCTGATGAACGATCTGATGTCGGCTGGCCTGCACCGGCTGTGGAAGGACGCCATGGTCACCTGGCTCAATCCTCCAAAAAGGATCGGCTGGCGCGTCCTCGACGTTGCCGGAGGCACCGGCGACATCGCCTTCCGCATCGTCGATGCCAGCCACGGCAATGCACATGCCACCGTGCTCGACATCAATGGCTCGATGCTGTCCGTCGGCCGCGACCGCGCCGAAAAGAAGGGCCTGTCCAGCAACACCGATTTCGTCGAGGCCAATGCCGAGGAACTGCCTTTCGCCGACGCCACATTCGACGCCTACACCATCGCTTTCGGCATCCGCAACGTGCCGCGCATCGATGTCGCGCTCAGCGAAGCGTTCCGCGTGCTGAAGCCAGGCGGGCGCTTCCTGTGCCTGGAATTTTCCGAAGTCGAGATGCCGCTGCTCGACAAGGCCTACGAAGCCTGGTCGTTCAATGCCATTCCGAAGATCGGCAAGATGGTCACCGGCGACGGCGAGCCCTATTCCTATCTGGTCGAATCGATCGCCAGGTTCCCCAACCAGCAGAATTTCGCGACTATGATTTCCCGCGCCGGCTTCGATCGCGTTTCCTTCCGCAACTATTCCGGCGGTATTGCCGCGCTTCATTCGGGCTGGAAGCTTTGAGGCCGGGGGGCATTTCTCACATTCGACATGCGCGATGCCGGTTCAAAGAGCCGGCAGGACGGGCGCGGCCATGAGCACCGTCAGCGCTGGATTTCGGCTCGTAAGGGCCGGCTGGGTGCTGGTGCGCGAGGGCGTCGTTGCCGCCTTGCCCGGCGAGGAACTGTCCGGCCTGCCGAAATTCGGCTGGCGGCTGGCGCGGCTGTTCACCCGCCGCCGGGCACTTGCCTATGAGCGCAGCGACAGACTGGCCAAGGCGGTCGTCCGGCTCGGTCCCTCCTATGTCAAGCTCGGCCAGTTCCTGGCGACACGGCCCGATGTCGTCGGCAACGACATGGCACTTGATCTCGCCATGTTGCAAGACAAGATGCACACCTTCCCGAGGACCGAGGCGATTGCCGCGATCGAGGCCTCGCTCGGGCGCAAGGTTGGCGATCTCTACGCGCAATTCGGCGACCCGGTCGCAGCCGCCTCCATCGCCCAGGTCCATGCCGCCGACACCCTCCACGACGGCGTTGCCACCAAGGTGGCGGTCAAGGTGATCCGGCCGGGGGTGCGCCGCCGCTTCTTCCATGATCTCGAAAGCTATTTCCTCGCCGCCCGCCTGCAGGAGAAATACATCCCCTCGTCACGCCGGCTGCGGCCGGTCGAGGTGACCGAAACGCTGGCGCAGACCACCAAGATCGAGATGGATCTTCGCCTCGAAGCGGCCGCTCTCTCGGAATTGGGCGAGAACACCAAGGATGATCCCGGTTTTCGCGTGCCATCCGTCGACTGGGAGCGCACCGGCCGTGACGTGCTGACCATGGAATGGGTCGACGGCGTCAAGATGAACGACATAGCCGGCCTTGCCGCTGCCGATCATGATCTGAAAACCATCGCCGCCAACCTGATCCAGTCGTTTCTGCGCCATACGCTGCGCGACGGGTTCTTCCACGCCGACATGCATCCGGGAAACCTGTTCGTCGAGGCAAACGGCACCATCGTCGCCGTCGATCTCGGCATTGCCGGACGTCTCGGCAAGAAAGAGCGCCGCTTCCTCGCCGAAATCCTCTACGGCTTCATCACGCGCGACTATCTGCGCGTCGCCGAGGTGCATTTCGAGGCCGGCTACGTGCCGCGCCAGCACAATGTCGCGGCCTTCGCGCAGGCGATCCGGGCGATCGGCGAGCCGATTCACGGCCAGCCGGCCGAGACCATTTCGATGGCCAAGCTTTTGACGTTGCTGTTCGAGGTAACCGAACTCTTCGACATGGCGACCCGGCCGGAATTGATCCTGTTGCAGAAGACCATGGTGGTGGTCGAGGGTGTCGCCCGCACGCTCGACCCGGCTTTCAACATGTGGAAGACGGCCGAACCGGTGGTAAGCGGCTGGATCGCCGGCAACCTCGGACCGCGTGGCATGATGCTCGATGCGCGCGATGGCGCCAAAGCGCTGCTGACGCTGGCCCGCCAGGCACCCGAGCTTGCGGCGCGCACCGATCGGCTGTCGCGCGAGATCGACCTGATGGCCGAGCATGGCCTACGCTTCGATGAGACAACCGCTCACGCCATAGGCAAAGCCGAGGCACGTTACAGCCGCTCCGGCCGCCTGGCGCTGTGGGTGATCGCGCTGACGCTGGTCTATATCGCCTGGAAAATCATCTAACGCCCAGTCGCTGATGGGGTTCGATTTCGCAAACTTGCGGCGGTTTGAGTGCATTGCTATCATTGCCATCAATAGCCAAAACGAAGTGCAATCACATGGCCAGCATCACGATCCGCAACCTGGACGACGAGGTCAAGGAGTTGCTGCGCCGATTGGCGGCGGAAAACGACCGCTCCATGGAAGAGCAGGCGCGGGTCATGATCCGGGCCGCTGTCGATGGGCAGATCGGCCCCATGGGTCGCATCGACCAGATCGAAAGAACGCTGCGCGAGTTGACCAGCGTGCGCGGCGCGGCGACCCCGGCTAACGCGCCGGCAGACAAGAGGCTGCCGCGCGGCCTCTCCGGCAAGCGCATCCTGCTCATCATCGGTGGTGGAATTGCCGCCTACAAGGCGCTGGATCTGATCCGCCGGCTGCGCGAGCGCGGTGCTGCGGTCCGGGTGGTGATGACATCGGCCGCACAGGAATTCGTCACCACGTTGTCGGTCGGCGCGCTCTCCGCCGACCATGTCTTCACCGAATTGTTCGACCGCAATGACGAGCACGATGTCGGCCACATCAGGCTGTCGCGCGAGGCCGACTTGCTGGTGGTGGCGCCAGCCACCGCCGACCTGATGGCCAAGCTTGCCAATGGCCACGCCAACGATCTGGCCTCCACCGTGCTCATCGCCACCGACAAGCCGGTGTTGATGGCACCGGCCATGAACCCCAGGATGTGGGCGCATCCGGCCACCCGCCGCAACCGCGTAACGCTGCAGAAGGACGGCGTTGCCTTCGTCGGTCCAGCCAAGGGCGAGATGGCCGAAAGCAATGAAGCGGGCGAAGGCCGCATGGCCGAGCCGCTGGAGATCGTCGCCGCCATCGAGGCGCTGCTCGATGTCAGCCCCAAGCCGCTGTCGGGGCGCAAGATCATCGTGACCTCCGGCCCGACGCACGAGCCGATCGACCCGGTGCGCTACATCGCCAACCGTTCGTCCGGCAAGCAGGGCCACGCCATCGCGGCAGCTCTGGCCAGGCTCGGCGCCGATGTGCGTCTCGTCTCCGGCCCAGTCGGTATTGCCGATCCCACCGGGGTGAAAACCATCCATGTCGAACGGGCGCAGGAGATGCGCGATGCGGTGGAACAGTTGCTGCCCGCCGACGCGGCGGTGTTCGTCGCCGCCGTTGCCGACTGGCGCACGGAGAATTCAGCCGGTGAGAAGATCAAGAAGGTCGCGGGCGAAGGGCCGCCGGTGCTGCGTATGGTCGAGAACCCCGACATTCTCGCCGGGATTGGCCATCACAGCCAGCGACCCGGCCTCGTGATCGGCTTCGCCGCCGAGACACAGGATCTCTTGCGCAACGCCGAGGCCAAGCTCCGGAAGAAAGGCGCCGATTTCATCGTTGCCAACGACGTGTCGCAGTCCAGCGGCGTCGGTCCGTCGGGCGTGATGGGCGGCGATCGCAATCGGGTGCGGATCGTGTCGAAGGCCGGCGTCGAGGAATGGCCCGAGATGAGCAAGGACGAGGTGGCGGCGCGGCTCGCCGCCCTGATCGCCGAACGGCTGAAAACGATCGTCGTTTGAGCCGACGCAAAGACGTTGTGCCGCTACGTCAGCTGCAGTGACGCACCGCCCCTGCCGCGAGACGGCTTCAGGCGGCGCGCTTCAGGTCCTGCGGCTCCACATGACCTCTGCGGTCAATTGGTCAAGAGCTCCGCGGTTCGGGCAAGCGCGCCGGCGAAGCCGTTAAGCGGAATGGAAAAGCTCACCGCCTGTCCGGTGTCGGCCGCGAAAGCATCGATCTTCAGAGTGGTGCCTGACTTCAGCAGCGGCGTGACCGTCGCATCGAGCGCCACCGGCACCAGACATCCGACGGCCTGGCAGGTGTTGAATGCCAGGCTGCCGTCCAGCTTCTGGTCGTCGATGGACAGACTGACCCCCTTGGCCAACGCCAGTCCGAACGGCAGTGCAAGCGTTCCCGTGGCGTCCGCGCCGGTCTTGCTCGACAGCTCGATCGCCAGCAGGCGCTGGTTGGTTTGCTTGTTGAATTGCTGATGCGACAGACTGCAGGTCTTGGTCGCGCCTGATATCTGGCAATTGACCGTCCAGTCGCCATGGGTTTCGGACAGTGCCGACGCGCCACCAGGCAGCTGCGGCGCATCGGCGGCGGGCGGCGCCGCCACCTTGGTCTGCGCTGCCACGGCCGGCACACCCATGGCGCAGGCAACACCCAGCATCGCCACGAGATACGCGTACTTCCTCATCAAGATCCCTCCCGCCCGGCCCCGCCTCGGGCCAGCTGGAAGCTGACCTTGAGAGACGCGCTGATCGCGTTCTGTTTAACCGTTTCGCCGAAGGCGCCATCATACCTGACGGACATGCCGACGCCATTGACGCCATTCAGCTCAAGGCCGGCGCCGATCCGATAGAGCGGCGAAACGACGGCTTCCGTCAAGTGCAATGCGAAGTTGCCAGGCAGATTCTAAGCCGCCGCCAGGGGTCATTCGGCGGTCGACAAGCCGATCTCGTTTCGATCGACGCCTGGACATGGCACAGCCGGACAGACGCCCCTATATTAGGTGCAGGATTTCATCACGCGGGAATGAGCGGATGTCAGCGTTTCGACCATCAACGATTTTCACATCGGCAATGCTGGCCACGGCAATGCTGCTGGTGGGCGTCTGGCTGCCCGCTTCGGCGCAGGCCCTCAATTCCGCCACCGGCAACAACGCGCTGATCCGGCAGAACGACCTGCAAATCCTGCAAAACAGGGTACAGCGGCAGCAATATCAGCAGCAACAGCAGCAGTATCGTGCCCAGGACCGCCAGGTCGTTCGGCAACCACCACCGGTCGTGCAGCAACTCAAGCCAAGCTGCCAGACGCAGATAATCGGCACCACCGCCGTGAGCAATTGCCGCTGACATCCAGGCGTTTTTCATTTATTTAGCCGACTTATGTGTTCGTGGTGCCTTTCGGCACACGCGAAAGTTTTGGTTTTGCAACGATGCCTTGTCGCGCTATGCGGCATTGCATCGACTGGATTGACGAATGGCAGCCACCAAGAAAAAGACCGTACGCAAGGCAAAGAAGGGCGAGAGGATCCGCCAGGTGGCGGCTATTCCCTTTCGGCTGAACGCGCGCGGCGATATCGAGGTGATGCTGGTCACGTCGCGAACCACCAGGCGCTTCATCGTTCCCAAGGGATGGCCGATGAAGGGCAAGAACGGACGCAAGGCGGCCACCATCGAGGCACAGGAAGAAGCCGGCGTGCTCGGCAAGACACTGAAGCAGCCGGCGGGCACCTATTCCTACTGGAAGCGGCTGGCCAACCGCTTTGTCCGCGTCGACGTCATCGTCTATCTGCTCGAGGTAACGGAGGAACTGGCCGATTGGCAGGAAGCCAAACGACGCCAGCGGGCCTGGTTGGCGCCGGCCGACGCGGCCATGCTCATCGATGAGCCCGACCTTTCGACGCTGGTAAAAACGCTGAAACTTCCCGATCCGGTCGACTAGGCATGAAGCCTCACTCGCCCGTGTCATCTTCTTCTGGAAACGGCCGCACCGGCGTGCCGGTATAGGTCCACAACCACTCGCGCGGCAGCGGCCCCTTGTTTCGCTCGGTTTGCTGCGACTGCTCCCAGGCATGCGCGAGGATGCCGACCGAGCGCGACAGCACGAAAAGCCCGCGCGTCAGCGGCGGTGGAAAGCCGAGTTCGCCATAGATGACGGCGGTGGCGCCATCGATATTGAGCGGTATCTTTTTCCCCTTGCGCCGCGCGACTTCTGCCTCGATCGCCTCGGCGATGTCGGCGAAACGTCCGTTGACGACACCGCGTGCGGCAAATTCGCGGGTCACTTCCAGCAGCCGCGGCGCGCGCGGATCGACGGGATGGAAGCGGTGTCCGAGCCCCGGCACATAGCCTTTCTCCTCGGCGAAGAACCGGTCGAGCCGTGCCGAGACCGCTTCATTCAGCGTCATCCCGGCATCGATCGCCACGGCAATGTCACCGTAGAAGGAAAGCGCCTGTTCGCCGGCACCGCCGTGCACATCGCCGAGAACGTTGATGGCCGAGGCCATGGCGCTGTTGATGCCGACGCCGCAGGTTGCAGCCATGCGCGCGATGGCGATCGACGGCGCTTGCGGCCCGTGGTCGACGGCGGCACCGAGCGCAATGCCGAGCAGCGCGGCCTGATCCTCGCTGGGCAGTTCGCCGCGCAGCATCAGCCAGATCATTGCCGGAAAGCTGACGCGGCCGATCAGATCCTGGATCTCGTAGCCGCGCAGCCGGATGACACCCGGCCGCATCTCGATAATATCGGTCTGCCACCATTCCTCCCCGCGCTCACGGCCAGTCTTCTTCTCCGTGCCGCTCATGCCCGTGCCTTTGCCTTGGCGCGCGGCGGCAGGTCCGCGAACACCTCGCCCATGTGCTCGCCGAGCGCCGGCGGCGGCTTCGTCGGCAGGGGTGCAACGCCATCGACCATGAAACCGCCGCGCAGAACGGTCAGCGGCTCGTCCATGCCAGCCACATCATCAAAATTCGCGGTCACCTGGCGTTCGAGCACTTGCGGCTCGGCCAGCACTTGCGGGATCGTCAGCACCCTGCCGGCGGGCACGCCGGCACGGTTGAGCGTCTCTTCCCAGTCTGCCGCCGGGGCGCTCGCCAGGGCGTCCTCGATCTCGACTTTAAGCGCCGCACGGTTGCGCTTGCGTGTCTCGCGCTCGGCAAAGCGGGCGTCCCCGACCAGGTCCGGCCGGCCGATCAGCCGGCACAGCGTCACGAACTGTTCCTGCTTGTTGGCGGCGATGTTGAGCAGCCCGTCACCGGTGCGAAACGCGCCGGACGGTGCCGCAGTCATGTTCTCATTGCCCATTGGCTGGGGGTCTACACCCGCGGTCAGATAGTTGGAGACCGGCCAGCCAAGTGCGGAAAGGGTACATTCCAGCATCGAGACGTCGAGGAAGGCGCCCTCGCCGCTCGTCTTCTGCCGCACCAGCGCCGAGGCGATGGCGAACGCGCCGACCAGGCCGCCAAGCGTATCGGCGACGGGATAACCGACCCGCAGCGGCGCCGTCTCCGGCGTGCCGGTGATGCTCATGATCCCCGACAGGCCCTGGATAATCTGGTCATAGGCGGGATTGTCGCGCATCGGCCCGGTCTGGCCGAAACCCGATATCGCGCAATAGACGAGGCTGGGACGGACCGCCTTCAGTGCCCCGTAGCCAAGGCCGAGCCGATCCATCACGCCCGGGCGGAAATTCTCCACCAAGGCATCGGCGCTGGCGACCAGATCGAGGAAGCGCTCGCGATCGGCCGGCTGCTTGAGGTCGAGCACCACCGATCGTTTGCCGGCGTTCTGCGCCAGGAACGAGGCGCCCATGCCGGCGCTGTTGAGCCTTGGCGAGCCGCCGAGCTGGCGCGCCAGGTCGCCGCCTTGCGGCGCTTCGACCTTGATTACGTCGGCGCCAAGCAGCGCCAGTTGATAGGCACAATAGGGGCCGGCCAGGACGTTGGTCAGATCGAGGACGCGGATACCGGAAAGCAATTCGCTCATGACAGCTCAAATCGATCAGGCATCGCCGGGCACATGCTCCGGTCCGCGCCGACGCCGGTGCTCGATGAAGGCCCAGATATGCGGGCCGGCAAGGCCGATGAAGGCGAGCGTCAGCAGTGTCAGCGACAGCTTGTGGGTGTAAAACACCGACCAGTCTCCGTTCGAGATGGTCATCGCCCGGCGAAACTGGGTTTCGGCGAGCGGCCCCAGGATCATTCCGATGATGACGGGCGCGGTCGGGAAATCGAAACGCCGCATCAGGAAGCCGGCGCCCCCCAGGAGATAAAGAATGACGAGGTCGATGGGCGATTGCGAAATGCCATAGGTGCCGACCGTGGCGAACACCAGGATGCCGGCATAGAGCTGCGGCGCCGGGATTTTCAGCAGCCGCACCCACAGCCCGATCAGCGGCAGGTTGAGGACGACGAGGATGACGTTGGCGATGAACAGGCTGGCGATCAGCCCCCAGACGAGGTCGCCTTGCGTCGTCAAAAGCAGCGGCCCGGGATTGATGCCGTAGCTCTGGAACGCCGACAGCATGATCGCCGCCGTCGCTGAGGTAGGTAGGCCAAGCGTCAGCATCGGCACCAGCACGCCGGCGGCGGACGCATTGTTGGCGGCCTCGGGGCCGGCGACGCCCTCGATCGCGCCGACCGTACCGAACTCGCCCTTGTGCTTCGACAGCTTCTTCTCGACGGCGTAGGACAGGAAGGTCGGGATTTCGGCGCCGCCGGCCGGCATGGCGCCGATCGGAAAACCAATCGCGGCCCCGCGTAGCCAGGGTTTCCACGAACGCCCCCATTCAGCCGCCGTCATGTAGAGCGAGCCCTTCAGCGGCACGATCTCATCCCTGCCGGCATAACGGCGCGAAGCCATGTAGAGCGTCTCGCCGACGGCAAACAGGCCAACGGCGACAATGATGACGTCGACGCCGTCGAGCAGTTCGGTCATGCCGAAGGTGAAGCGCGGCTGGCCGGTCTGCAGGTCGACGCCGATCATGCCGATGACGAAGCCGGCGAACAGGCTGGTCAGGCCGCGCACGGATGACGAGCCGAGCACGGCCGAAACGGTGATGAAGGCCAGCACCATCAGCGAGAAATATTCGGCCGGGCCGAAGGCCAGCGCGAATTTGACCACCACCGGCGCCAGGAAGGCGACGCCCATCGTGCCGATGGTGCCGGCGACGAAGGAGCCTATCGCCGAGGTGGCGAGTGCCGCGCCGCCGCGGCCGGATCGCGCCATCCTGTTGCCTTCCAGCGCGGTGACGATGGTGGCGCTTTCGCCGGGCGTGTTGAGCAGGATCGACGTTGTCGAGCCGCCATACATGGCGCCGTAGTAGATGCCCGCGAACAGGATGAAGGATGCTTCCGGCGCCACCTGATAGGTGATCGGCAACAACAGGGCGATGGTCAGCGCCGGCCCGAGACCGGGCAGCACGCCGATGGCGGTGCCGAGCGTGGTGCCGAGCAGGCACCACAGAAGATTGACCGGGGTGAAAGCAACCGAGAAGCCGTGCGCGAGATGTCCGAGCGTTTCCATGTGTCAGGCCCTCAACATGGTGATGAACGCGTCGATGACCGTGTTCAGCTGGTTCTCGATGAAGCCGGCGCCGATGTTGACGCCTAGAGCCCTGGCGAAACCGAAATAGGCGGCAAGCGCCAGTATCAGGCCGAGTAAGACGTCGCGAAGCGTGCGCTTGCTACCGAAGCCGTAGCAGACCAGAACGAACATGATGACGGATGCCGCCGTGAAGCCGAGTGGCTGGATGAGCAGCAGATTGGCCAGCAGGCCGATGACGACGAAGCCCATCGCCTTCCAGTCGGTCGGCGTTTCCTTTTCCTCTTCAGGCTGCCAGCCACCGCGCAAGGCAGCGAGAATGAGCAGCAGCGAAAGCACCACCAGTCCGACCATGGTGAGGTAGGGAAAAACGGTCGGGCCGACCTTGGAGTAGAGCGGCGACACCGGGATCGCCAGCGTCTGCCAGGCGACAGCCCCGGCGCAGGCCAGAAGCCCGATACCGATCGACAATTCCGGCACTGCAAGGCGCGGCGGCGCCGCCTGTTGGTCGCTGCTGCTCATGATTGTCCTCCCAGGATAGCTGGCCCGATATGGTTGGCGAAGATGCCTGCGCCGCACGGCGGGTCACCACAGGTTCATGCCGCATTCCATGCGAGAAGGGGCGGCCTGCGCCGCCCCTATGGGGACGATCAGGCGAGCCCGAGATCTTTCAGGATGGCTTCGATACGCGCCGAATCCTCGGTGACGAACTTCGCATAGTCGTCGCCGGCGAGCAGGATCGGCGTCCAGTTGCGGTTCTTGCACTCAGTCGTCCAGGCATCGCTCTTGGCCATGGTCTCGACCAGGGTGATCATCGCCGTCTTGTCGGCATCGGAAACGCCGGGCGGTGCGAAGACGCCGCGCCAGTTGAACATCTCGACATCGATGCCGGCTTCCTTCAGCGTCGGCGCGTCGATGCCGTCCTGATGCTTGTCGGCCGAGATGGCAAGCAGCCGCAGCGCCCCGGCCTTGACCTGTTCGGAGAACTCGCCGAAGCCGGAGATGCCGGCAGCGACCTGGTTGCCGAGCAGCGCCGACAAAGCCTCGCCGCCGCCGGCGAACGGGACGTAGGACAGGTTTGTCGCCGGCACGCCGACGGTCTTGGCGATCAGCCCGAACAGGATGTGGTCTGAACCGCCTGCCGAGCCGCCGGCGACGGGAACCTTTGTCGAATCGGCCTTGAGCGCGGCCACGAAATCGGCGGCCGTCTTGAACGGCGAGTCCGCCGGCACCACCAGCGCCTCGAACTCGCCGGTGAGGCGGGCGATCGGCGTGACTTGCGTCAAATTGTTGGCAGCCTTGTTGGCGATGATGGCGCCAACCATGACCATGCCGGCAACCATCAGCGAATTGCCCTTGCCGTTCCACTGGCTGATGAACTGCGGCAGCCCCACGGTGCCACCGGCGCCGCCGACATTGGTGATCTGCGAACCGGAGATGAGCTTTTCACTGCGCAGCACCTGATCCATCGTGCGCGCCGTCTGGTCCCAGCCGCCGCCGGGTGCAGCCGGCACGAAGAGCTGGATCTGGGGTGCGCCTTCGGCGAAAGCGGGGGATAGATGCGACGCCACCAGGCCGGCGGCGCCTGCGGCTGCGGTGCTCATCAAGAATCTGCGTCTGTTCAGCATGGGATTCCTCCAGATCACGACACCTCCTCCGGTGCCTGCCAAAACGCGCCTGAATCCAGACCCGTAGTCAAGTTCAAGCAGATGTTACCGAGTTCTGTCAACGGGAACGATATTCTGCTAGACAGAACGCAACAGCAGCGCGACACAGTGGCCGCACTCGGCCTCTCCCTGGGAACCGCAATGGACTCACCAAGCAATTCAGCCGATGCAGAAATTCGGCGCACATCGGCCGAAGGTGTTGCAGCACTTGATCGGGCGATTGCCATCCTCGACGCCTTCACCACCGCGGACCGGTCGCTTAGCCTGGCCGAAATCGCCGCGCGCACCGGCCTCTACAAGAGCACGATCCTGCGGCTTGCGCATTCCCTTTTGCGCGGACGATTGCTCGAGCGCCTCGACGATGGGCGTTACCGCGTCGGACCAGCGACCTTCCGGCTCGGTGCGCTCTATCAGCATTCGGTCGTGGCGGTCGATATCCTGTTGCCGATCATGCGCGACCTTTCCGAGCGAAGCTGGGAGAGCGTAGCCTTCTATGTCCGCTCGGGCGACGTGCGCACCTGTCTCTACCGCGTCGAATCCAAGCACCCGATCCGCTACACGATACGCGAAGGCGACGTGTTGCCTTTGCTGGTCGGCTCGGGCGGTCGCGTGCTTGCGGCATTTTCCGGCCAGCCGGGTGAACCCTACGAGACCATCCGCAAGACCTGCAACTGTCTCGCCGTCGGCGACCGCGACCCCGAGACGGCGGGTGTGTCGGCGCCGGTGTTCGGGCCGGGGCGCGTCCTGCTCGGCGCCCTGACGCTGGCCGGCCCCAGCACGCGCGTCGACGCGGCATTTCTCCAGCGGATGAAACGTCCGCTGCTCGAGGCGGCCGCCCGCGCCACCCGGGCCTTCGGTGAAGACGCTTCCATACTGGAGCAGGCAAGCGTGGCGGCGGATGCCATGCCGTAGAATGCGTCCTCGTCGGGAAGGCTCGCTCAGTTCAACTTGACCAGAACCACTCGGCGGTTCTTGGCGCGGCCCGCGTCGTCATCATTGCTGGCGACAGGCGCCATCATGCCGGCGCCGGCAGCGGTCAACCGCGCCCCGTCGATGCCGTACTGCGACACAAGCGCCGCCTTGACCGCTTGCGCCCGTCGCGACGACAGGTCGAGATTGTAGTCGAAGGCGCCCTGATTATCCGTGTGGCCGACGACGATCACGGCCATCTTCGGGTCGTTGGCCAGCAGCGTCGAAATCTCCTTCAGCGTTGGTTCCGACTCCGGCTTGATCTCGGCCTTGTCGGTGTCGAAGAAGATGCCGTAGAGCGAAATGCTGCCCGTGGTGGAGAGTGAATCCGCCATCTTGGCCGCCTCGACGACCACCATTTTCTTGTCGCGTGCCTTGGGTTCCAGCACCTGGACGACGGCAACGGTGCGGCCGTTGAGTTCCTTGCAGTAGAGATCGTCGGTCATCGAATAGGTCTGCACGGTCACATAGGCGTCGCCGCCGTCCTGCGGCACCTTGGCCGAGAAATAACGCTGGTCGTTGATGCCGGAGGTCAGCGCGCAGGCACCATTGGAGAATGCCGCGTCCTTCACATCGCTCTCATGGAAGGAATACATCGTCAGGCTCATGTCGCCGCCGCCACCACTCGACGAACGGTCGGCAGCGCCGCCGCATTCCTCCTTCTTGCATTCGAACAGGATTTCGCCGCCGGCCGCCCCGATCACATCCTGATAGTTGCGCAGCACCTCGAGAGGCGAGCGCTCGGCCGGCAGCACATAGGCAATGCGGGTCAAGGCGCCCTCGACCTCGGCCTTCTTGTCGGGTGCGAAGACACGATTGTTCATCGCATCACGCGCGTCCGGGTCGGCGCTCGGCTTCAGCGGCGACAGCGGCACGCTGAAATCGGTGAAGGCAAACTTTTCATAGGAGACGATGAACGAACCTTCGTAGCGCTTGGCGAGATTGTTGTCGGCTGCGCCCTCGATATCGGCGGTCGGCACCGTCGCGTCGGCCGCGGCCAGCCGCACCGTCAGCGCGAGAACAAGCCCCGCCCAGAAGAACTTCATGGCTGTCGTCTTGAATGCACGCATCGATCATCCCCCTTCGCGCTATGGCCGATGCTAGCAGAGCGGATATGTCCAGTCGATGACGCCGCCTAAGGCGATTCGACCTGAAATCTGAATCTGGTGCTAGACCAGGTCACCGCGCCAGCAGGATGGTGGGGGCGTCGTGATAGGTGGTCTGCACCACTTCCCGGTAACCGCACTTCGCCGCTACCCTCAGCGAAGCGGCGTTTTCCGGATCGATGATGCAGACGGTCTTCTCCCGCCCGAACGTCTCTTCGCCCCACGCGAGCACGCGGCCGACCACCTCGGTGGCGAAGCCCGCCCCGTGCACGGCCGGAACCAGTGCCCAACCGGCCTCGGGAATGCCTTCGATCGACGGCTCCATGTCGCGCTTCAGATCGTGAAAACCAGCCTCGCCGATAAAACGGCCGGTCGCCTTCTCCTCGATCGCCCAGAAACCATAACCGAGCAGCGACCACAGGCCGGCGTGACGCAGGAAGCGCATCCAGCTCTCCTCTCGCGTGCGCGGCTTGCCGCCGATGAAACGGGTGACGATGGGATCGGTCCACATCGCGGCATAGGCGTCGAAATCTCCCCGCCGGTGTGCCCGCAGGATGGTTCGCTTCGTCTCGATGACTGGGGCAGTGGTCGCTAGCGGATTGTTCATGGGATCTGCCTCGCACGGATCGTCAGCACTTAGCAAATCCCGGTGCGATGCAAGGCCAGGGCGACACGGCCAGGGCAACAAACTCGAGTTTGCGGGTTCCTTCGGAGCCTTCGCCTGCGCATCGGCTGATGGAGCATCAAACGAAAAACCCGCCTGTGCGGCGGGTCACTGGCGCAAATCAGCACCATAGGCAAATATGTACCATAGCTGAGGTCACGGAATCAAGAAAAAAATCCTATTACCGGCACAAAAGCCGACACCGCCGAACCGTCGTCAGGTCTTTGGTTAACCTGAGTGCGGAGCCCTGGCGACACGGCCCATCACCCAGGCTCCGCTTTGGGAATTTTGCGCGACGGTGTTATTTTCACGATAGGCTGATTCAGCACGCACCCCCTTTTTCAGGTGCGGGCCGGTGCCGTCAAACCCAGGGGGACGAGCATGGACACCACCGATCTTGTGCTTGCGATTGTCCATCACGTGCTGGTGTTTTCGCTGGCGGGAATCATCGGCGCCGAATTCGTCCTGATCCGCGGCGATCTGGCCGCAGCGACGCTCAAGCGGCTCGCCGGCATCGACCGCCACTATGGCATCATCGCCGCGCTGATCATTATCGTCGGCATCGGCCGCGTCTTCTATGGCCTCAAGGGTTGGGAATTCTACGTCTACAACTGGGTGTTCTGGGCCAAGATGGCGTCGTTTGGCATCGTCGGCCTGCTGTCGATCATCCCGACGGTGCGCTTCATTTCCTGGAACAGGCAGGCGAGCGCCAATCCCTCGTTCCTGGTGCCGGCGACCGAGCTCGCGTCCGTGAAGACCTACATCCGCGCCGAGGCCTTCATCTTCCTGCCGATCCCGGTCTTCGCGGCGGCGATGGCGCGCGGCTACGGCTACTAGGATAGGGCCGATCAGCAGTTTGCCGTTTGAGTCCGGTTGCAATCTGCTAGCCTGCGCTAGTTGTTGCTTCATCCGCAGGCGGTGCTGAGAGGAACCACCGCAGCGGTTGGAGATTCATTCCTGGGAGGACATCACGATGAGAAGATTTGTCGCCGCTCTGGCTACCGCTGCGGCCGTCACGCTTTATCCGTTCATCGCGGGCGCGCAGACCTACCCTGAACGCACCATCACCGTTGTGGTGCCGTTTGCGGCCGGTGGCCCGACCGACACGGTCACGCGCCTCGTCGCCGAAGCCATGTCGAAGGATCTCGGCCAGCAGGTCATCGTCGAGAATGTCGGCGGCGCCGGCGGCACGCTGGGTGCTGGCCGCGTCGCCAACGCCGAGCCGGACGGCTACACGCTGCTCCTCCACCACATCGGCATGGCGACAAGTGCTACGCTGTACAGAAAGCTCGCCTACGACACGCTGAACGCCTTCGAATATGTCGGCCTCGTCACCGAGGTGCCGATGACCATCGTCGGCCGCAAAGACCTTGAGCCGACCGATTTGAAGGGGCTGGTCGACTATGCCAAGGCCAACAAGGACAGCCTCGCCGTCGCCAATGCCGGTATCGGTGCCGCCTCGCATCTGTGCGGCATGCTGTTCATGAGCGCCATTAAGACGCCGCTGGTCACCGTACCCTACAAGGGCACCGGCCCGGCCATGACCGATCTTCTTGGCGGCCAGGTCGACATCATGTGCGACCAGACGACCAACACCACCAAGCAGATCCAGGGCGGCACGATCAAGGCCTATGCCGTCACCTCGCCGGAACGGCTTGATGTGCTGAAGGACGTCCCGACGACGATTGAAGGGGGCCTTCCCGAGGTGCAGGTCGGCATCTGGCACGGCCTCTACGCACCCAAGGGCACGCCGGCCGAGATCACCGAACGGCTGTCGAAATCGCTTCAGATCGCGCTGAAGGACCAGAACGTCGTCGCCCGCTTCGCCGAACTCGGCACCAAGCCGTCGCCCGAGGCCGACGCGACGCCGGCCGCGCTGAAGGCCAAGCTGGAAAGCGAGATCGCGCGATGGAAGCCGATCATCGAAGCCGCCGGCCAATACGCCGACTGAGGTTTTGAACGGGGCGCTGCCAGCGCCCCGTTTTTTTGGCATCAGCGCGCCCACGGCGCGGGCGTGGGAGGACCATCATGAAACCTTTCGCAATCGACAGGACCAACGGCCTGTGCGCCGCGCTGTTCATCGGTTTCGGCGCATGTTTCGCGCTGCAGTCGCTCGGCCTCGAAATCGGCACCGCCTTCCGCATGGGACCAGGCTATTTTCCCCTGGTCCTGGCGATCGTGCTGATCGTGCTTGGCGCGGTCATCCTCGTCCAGGCCGTGCGCTTCGAGGGCGAAGCAATCGGCCACATCGCGTGGCGCGGCATGCTGTTCATCCTGCCTGCCCCGATCTTCTTCGGCCTGACGGCGCGCGGCCTCGGCTTCATCCCGTCGATCTTTCTGACGGCGCTGATCGCGTCGTTTGCCAGCCGCCGCATGAAGCCGTTGACGGCGCTGGTGCTGTCCGCCTGCCTGACGCTGTTCGCGTTCCTCGTCTTCAGCTACGCGCTCGGCCTGCCGTTCCGACGCTTCGGCCCATGGCTGCCCCAATGGCTTGCATTGTGAGGCGATGGGCATGGAGCTCCTCGACAACCTCGCGCTCGGCTTTTCGACGGCCACATCGCTGACAAACCTTGGTTTCTGCCTGATCGGCGTCCTTCTCGGCACGTTGATCGGCGTCCTGCCCGGCATCGGCGCCACCGCAACCATCGCCATGCTCTTGCCGATCACCTTCCAGATCGGCGACCCGGTGTCCTCCCTCATCATGCTCGCCGGTATCTACTACGGTGCGCAATATGGCGGCTCGACCACCGCCATTCTCATCAACATGCCCGGCGAATCCTCGTCGGCCGTCACCGCGATCGACGGCTACCAGATGGCCAGGAACGGCCGCGCCGGGGCGGCACTGGCGATCGCGGCAATAGGCTCGTTCTTTGCCGGCACGGTGTCGACCTTCCTCGTCGCCATCTTTGCCCCGCCGCTGACGGCGATAGCGCTGAAATTCGGCGCGGCCGAGTATTTTTCGCTGATGATCGTCGGTCTCGTCTCGTCCGTCGCGCTCGCTCATGGCTCGATCGTCAAGGCGCTGGCCATGGTCGTGCTCGGTCTGCTGCTCGGCATTGTCGGTACCGACATCTATACCGGCACGCCGCGCTTCACGCTCGGCATCCGCGAATATGCCGATGGGCTGAACTTCGTTGCGGTGGCGGTCGGCGTCTTCGGCGTCGCCGAGATCCTGCGCAACCTCGAAAACGAGGACGAGCGTTCCGTGATGATCCGAAAGGTCACCGGCCTTATGCCGACCCGCGAGGACTTTCGGCGCATGGCAGCGCCTATCGTGCGCGGAACGATCATCGGTTCGGCGCTCGGCATCCTGCCGGGAGGCGGTGCTATCCTGGCAGCCTTTGCCTCTTACACGGTCGAAAAACGCGTATCAAAAAACCCGGGGGAATTCGGCAAGGGCGCCATCGAAGGCGTCGCCGGACCGGAATCGGCCAATAATGCCGGTGCGCAGACCTCCTTCATCCCGATGCTGACGCTCGGCATTCCGGCCAACCCGGTGATGGCGCTGATGATCGGCGCGATGATCATCCAGGGTATCGTGCCCGGCCCCAATGTCGCGACCGAACAGCCGGCGCTGTTTTGGGGCATTATCGCCTCGATGTGGATCGGCAATCTGATGCTGATCGTCCTCAACCTGCCGCTGATCGGGCTCTGGGTGAAGCTGCTGACGATCCCCTATTACGTGCTCTTCCCGATCATCATGGCGTTCTGCTCGATCGGCGTCTACAGCGTCAACAGCAACGTCTACGATCTCTACGCCGTCGCCTTCTTCGGCTTCCTCGGCTACCTCCTGACCAAGCTGCGCTGCGAACCGGCACCGCTGCTGCTCGGCTTCGTGCTCGGCCCGTTGCTCGAGGAGAACCTGCGCCGCGCCATGATTCTCTCGCGCGGCGACCCGAGCACCTTCGTGACGAGGCCAATCAGCGCCAGCCTGCTGCTCATCGCGCTCGCCGTGCTCGTCATCGTCTTCCTGCCGGCGGTCAGGAAAAAGCGCGAAGAGGTGTTTGTGGAAGAGAGTTAAGGTACCGGATCGAGCGGCGCGAGCTCGACCAGCGGTGCTGGAATGCTGGTCGTCTTCTCCTCGGCCTTGCAGATGTCGGCAATGACGCAGGCCGGACAATCCGGCTTGCGCGCCTTGCAGACATAACGACCGTGCAGGATCAGCCAGTGATGCGCGTGGCGCATGTATTCGTCCGGGATGATCTTCAACAGCCCCTGCTCGACCTGTTCCGGCGTCTTGCCGGGCGCCAGCCCGAGCCGGTTGCCGATGCGCAGAATATGGGTGTCGACAGCCATCGTGTGCTGGCCGAAGGCCATGTTGAGTACGACATTGGCGGTCTTGCGCCCGACGCCCGGCAGCTTGACCAATTCATCGCGGTCGTCGGGCACCTCGCCGCCATGGTCGCGGATCAGCGCCGCCGACAGGGCGATGACGTTCTTGGCCTTGTTGCGCCAGAGCCCGATGGTTCTGATGGCATCGCCGACCTTGGCTTCGCCCAGCGCCAGCATCTTTTGCGGCGTATCGGCGGCCTTGAACAGCGCCCGCGTCGCCTTGTTGACGCCGGCATCGGTTGCTTGCGCCGATAGCACCACCGCGACCAGCAGCGTGAAGGCGTTGAGATGCTCGAGTTCGCCCTTCGGTTCCGGCCGCTGGATCGAAAAGCGCCGGAAGATCTCGTGCACTTCCGCCGGGCTGTAGCGCGACGAGCTTCGCACCGGCCGCGGGCGCGGTTTGGCGTTCGACCCATCGCGCCGGCCGGGCAACAGTTCTTTTTTGGACATGGAAGAATCTTTGGACTTGGGGCTCGCCATTTCCCTCCTATAATATCCCCTCATGAGCGACACAAACGCCTCGTTTCAGGCCGACGAGCCATTCTTTCGGGCGCTATTGACCCCGCACCGGTCGCTGGGCCGGACAGGCTTCTTCATCCTGATGGGCGCGCTGCTGTTCGGCTGGTTGGTGACAGGCGCGTTTTTCCTGTCGCGCGGCGCCTGGCCGGTGTTCGGCTTCTTCGGCCTCGACGTGGTCGCCGTCTACATCGCCTTCAGCGTCAACTATCGGGCCGCCCGCGCCCGTGAGGAGGTGTCGGTTTCGCGCACCAGCCTCGACATCCGCAAGACGGCGCCATCCGGCAAATCGGTAGCGCATCGCTTCAATCCGTTCTGGGCGCGGTTTTCGGTCGCTCGTCACGCCGAGATCGGCATCACAAGGATGACGGTTGAAGGGCAAGGCCAGAACGTGCTGATCGGATCTTTCCTGGACCCAGACTCCCGAGAAAGCTTTGCCTCGGCTTTTTCACGCGCGCTGGCGACCGCCAAGACGCGCTAGCAGCAATTCCAGGAAAAGTGTGAAGCGGTTTTTCCGGGAAAAGCGCTCAGCGCTTTCCCTAGGGAATTGCGCCAAACAGAGAGGATATCTCAGAACCGATAGCGCAACAGCCTGCCGATTTTTCGCAATGCAGGAATATATCTCCACAGGCGGATGAACAGCTTCGCGGGCCAGCCCATGCGGGCGGCGTGTTCAGGCTTGTAGGCCGAGATGTCCTCGACGAATCGCAGCTTCGGAACGGCTCGCTCCAATTCGTGCGGATCGTCGATCGCCCAGTGGAGCTCGGCGCCCGTCGCCTTGATGGTCGGATTGAGACGAAGCAGCTTCAGGCCGAAACGGCTGTAGGCGTCGAACACAAGCTCGCCGCTGGCAAGATGCGCGACAAGCCGCGCAAGCAGGCGTGGCCCTTCGTCGGCGGCGAGATAGGGCGTCAGTCCTTCCGCCACAACGATGGCCGGGCGGTTGCGGGGCACTTCAGCCAGCCAATCGGGCTCGGTCACCGAAGAGGCGACCAGATGGTAATGCTCCCGGGAGGGGTAAAGCTTGCGCCTGAGTTCGATTACCTCGGGGTAGTCGACGTCGAACCAGTCCGCGCCTGATGGTGGATCGACACGGAAGATGCGCGTATCGAGCCCGCAACCCAGGTGCAGCACGATGGCATCAGGATTTCTGGCGAGAAAGTCCTCGACGCGGACGTCCAGCGTCTTTGCCCTGATCGCCAGGCCGACGCCGAGATTGCCATCGACCTTGAGCCTGGAGAAATCATAATCGATCCTGCGCATCGCCTCGTCGGCGAAATGATCCGCGAGCAGCGAATCCGGCAACCGGCTCTCCAGCGCCTTGCCGTAGAGGGTCATCAGCAAGGTCTCCTTTGCCCCGGTGAGATCTACTTTTTCGCCAGTCATGAGCGACACCTGGGCTCGAAATCGGAGTCTATCTGGGTATGCGCCGCAGGAAGGCAAGTTTCGGGTGGCGATCGACGCCCCAAGGGGCGATATTCCGGCTCAAGGAGACAGTTCCATGAGCACACACACAGCAGTCCTCAAAAAGGACATCACGCCGCAAGGCAGTGACTATGAAATCGTGCGCCGCGCCATCGAGAAGATCAGCCTCGACTACCGCGATCAGCCTTCTCTCGAAGAACTGGCCGAGGAGGTCGGCGAGACGCCGACCGGCCTGCAGAAACTTTTCACCCGCTGGGCCGGCCTGTCGCCCAAGGCCTTCCTGCAGGCGGTGACACTGGATCATGCGCGCAGACTGCTCGATTCCGGCATGCCGCTGCTCGAAACCTCGTTCGAATTGGGCATGTCCGGCCCCGGCCGGCTGCATGACCTGTTCGTCACCCATGAGGCGATGTCGCCGGGCGACTACAAAACGCGCGGCGCCGGGCTCACCATCCGCTACGGCTACCATTCCTCGCCGTTCGGCACGGCCCTGATCATGGCCACCGACCGCGGGCTTGCCGGCCTCGCCTTCAGCGACCCCGGTGAGGAACGTGCCGCCTTCGCAGACATGTCCAGCCGCTGGCCGAACGCCATCTATGTCGAGGACATGGCAGCCACCGGCCCCTATGCCGCTCGCATCTTCGACCCGACATTGTGGCGTCCCGACCAGCCGCTGCATGTCGTCATGATCGGCACCGACTTCCAGGTTCGCGTCTGGGAGGCGCTGCTCAAGATTCCGATGGGCAAGGCGCGCACCTATTCCTCGATCGCCGCCAGCATCGGCGCGCCGAGCGCCAGCCGTGCCGTCGGTGCCGCCAACGGCGCCAACCCGCTCTCCTTCGTGGTGCCTTGCCACCGCGCCATCGGCAAATCCGGCGATCTCACCGGCTATCACTGGGGTCTGACCCGCAAGCGTGCCATTCTCGGCTGGGAAGCGGGGCAGGTGTCGTGAATATCGATTTTCCGAGTTTTACCGGAGAGATATATAGATATGGATAATTACCAAGTATAAGTGCGATTTACGCGTCAATTTTATTTCTTGCAACCGAGAGCAACCTCCGGTTATCTGATTGTTGTTTTTAGAATTTATTTTAGTTAACTCTAAATTAACTACGATAAAGTGATGATGACCCTTATTAATTCGGGCGATCCGGCTTGATGGGAGGTCTCGATGACATTGTTTCGCGCCGCCTTCGGCGCAGTTCTGCTGGTTGCCTGTTTTGACCAGACCGCATCGGCCACGCAGCAAAATGTCATTTTCAATGGCACGATTGCGCCCACCTGCACGCTTGTCGTTGCCACCAACGGCACGATGACGGTCAGTCCCGATCTCCAGTCCCTGAGCTCCCACAACAGCGGCGGCTCGGCTGGAACCGTGACGCTGACGACGACCGGAGGTGTGTCGCTCAGCGTCGATCCGGTCACCACCACGACGGCGCCATCGGCTGACAGCACATCGACGACCTGGACACCGACCTACTCCGCCGCGGGCGCGCACTCTATCGTTGAGACCGGCTCCGCAACCAGCATCGGCACCCCTGGCGCCGATCTCGTCTCGGTCCATCTCGCCGGCACCAAGGGCGGCACCAACCGCTTCGCCAACGGCAACTATCAGGCAACCGTAACGCTGCGCTGCGAATGACGCCGCAGCGAAGGAGGGGGCTTTGAAACATGCTCGAATCCTGGCGACGGCACTGGCCGTCGGATTGGCGCCCATTGCCGCCAAGGCCCAGTCGATGTCGCCAATGCGTGGCGAGGTCAACAGCTTCACCGACGTCTTCGCGGTCCGCGTTTTCCCCGCCAACCCCTACGACCGGAAGATCCGGGTCGAAATCCATGTCTACGATCAGAATTTTCAGCCGGTAGACGCCAGGATCTCTCCGAATGTCTTTCAACTGGCTTCCCAGGCTTCCCGTTCTGTCCTTGTGGTCGTGCCCTTCGGCGGCGCCGCCGAGCGTAAAGTGCGTATCTGTACCGAAAGCATCCCCTTTCCCAATCAACAGACGCAGATAAGGGCACAGATATGCGGAAAGTTTTTTGGGCACCGCAAGTCCTGACACTCGCGCTCGCGGCTGCGTCGGCGGGCATCTCGACGGCACGGGCAGAGGATGTCTACAACCTCAACCAGAATGAGAGCGGCTTCAACCTGCCCGGCGTCACCTTGCCCCAGGGCCAGGACGAGGTCCATGCCGCGGACGGCACCACTTGCCGTTCCGCAGTCTCCGGCACCGGCGCCTATGTCGATCTCGGCGTCATCAGGGGCAACAGCCAGTCGGACAACAGCGTTGCCACCTATGGCCGGGTGGTGATCCCGATCGGGCGTACGCCGAAGCGCGTCGATTGCAGTCGCCTCTACGAGCTTGAGGTCGAGCGTCTGCAGCTGGAGCTGAAACTCCTCAAAATGGGCCTCGGCGCAGACGGCCAGACGGCGAGCGTGGCCGCCGGCGCTCCCGCGGCCGCATCACCCGGATGGGCCAACGAAGGCTGGAGCATCAGGACCGGAACCAGTGATGGCAAGAAAAAGAAGAAGAAATAGCCGCGCGCTGCTTGCGATGGCAGCACTTGCCGGCTTCTGCCTTCCGATGCAAGCGGCGATCATCGGCACCTGCACCATCGTGGTCGGGTCATCGGGAACGATGACCGCAAATCCGGCCATCGGCATACTGGGCTCCAAGCAGGCAGGCGGATCGAGCGCGAGCGCCACGATCGTGGCAAGCTCGCTGCTGTGCTCTTTGCTCAACTTGCTGGACTGCTTTTCGGTTTCGGCACCGGCGCCAGCGGCATTCTCGTCCGCGCCGAGCGGCGGCGGCACCAATGTGACCTTCGCCTCGGTCTTCCGCCTCGATGGCTCGGGGACTGACAACACCGGAAGCGTGCCGCAGCGGGTTGTCAACGGCACCCACCCTATGCAGATCGACCTCACCGCCACCAAATCGAGCGGAATCTTTCCCGCCGGCAACTATCAGGGCACGGTTACCGTGCGCTGTGAATAAGCCACGACACATCAAATCGAGCTGGACCATTCGCGTGCTCTGGCAAGCCACGACCTTACAGAGTAGCTTCCCGCGCAATTGGAACGACCTGCGTTCGCCCAGACGGACAAAGGGCGCTCCGACACCTTGAATTTGCGCTGACAGGAGGCCTTGCTTGATTATCGTCATCGGCTCGATCAACCTCGATCTTATCGCCAATGTCGACCGCCTGCCGAGCCCCGGCGAAACGGTGGCCGGCTCGGCCTTCACCACCGCTCCCGGCGGCAAGGGAGCCAACCAGGCGTTGGCCGCCGCGCGCGCCGGCGCCCCGGTGCGCATGGTAGGCGCCGTCGGCAAGGACAGCTTCGCCGCCGAAGCGCTGGCGCTGCTGCGCGACGGCAAGGTCGACCTGTCCGGCGTCGCCGAGACCCACGCCTCGACTGGCACGGCGCTGATCATGGTCGGCGACGACGGCGAGAACATCATCGCCGTGATACCGGGCGCCAACGCGTCTGTGGTTCCCGGCGATCTCTCCAAGGCCTTTTTCAAAAAGGGCGATGTCGTGTTGCTGCAACATGAGATCCCGCTTGCGACCGTCGATGCCGCACTCGACCAGGCAAGAGCGGCCGGCGCCATCACCGTGCTCAACACAGCACCATTCCAGGGCGAAGCAGCAGGCTTTCTCGGCAAGGCAGACTATGCCGTCGCCAACGAAACCGAGTTCGACCTTTATGGCGAAGCTTTGGCATTGAACGGCCGCGACCGGGCGGCACGCATGCGCGACTTTGCCCGGAAAACCGGCCGCACCATCGTCGTCACGCTCGGCAGCGACGGCGTGATGGCGGCGACGCCGACCGATTTCCTCAACGTTCCGGCCCTGAAAATCACGCCTGTCGACACGGTCGGCGCCGGCGACACGTTCTGCGGCTATTTCGCCGCCGGTCTGTCGTCCGGCCTCACGCTGGAACAGGCGCTCGCGCGCGCTGGCTTGGCCGGCTCGCTGGCTTGCCTCAAGCCTGGCGCCCAGCCGGCGATACCGCTGGCCAGGGATGTCGATCAGGCTTTACAGGAAACCCGTTGAGATGCTGCGCCCTCGGTCAAAACATGCGGTGCCGCCGGCCGGTGACATTTGCCGCCTGTCCGCCATCGAGCTCGCCGATGCGATCCGCCGGAAGACACTTTCCGTGCGCGAGGTGGTGACGGCATTCCTCGACCGCATCGAAGCGGTCAACCCGCTGGTCAACGCCATCGTCTCCTTGCGCGACCGGGGCGACATCCTGCGCGAAGCCGACGCGGCCGATATCAGGCGGACAAGTGTCGAAGCCGGCCCGCTCTTCGGCCTGCCGATCGCCATCAAGGATCTCGCCTCGACCAAGGGCCTCAGGACCTCCTTCGGCTCGCCGATCTTCGCCGATTTCGTGCCCCGGGAAGACGATTTCTTCGTCGAGCGCATCCGCGACGCCGGCGCCATCATCATCGGCAAGACCAATGTTCCCGAATTCGGGCTTGGCTCCAACACCTACAACACCGTGTTCGGGCCGACGCTCAACGCCTTCGATCCGGCCCTGACAGCCGGCGGTTCGAGCGGCGGCGCGGCCGTGGCGCTGGCGCTCGACATGGTGCCTGTCGCCGACGGCAGCGACTTTGGCGGCTCGCTGCGCAACCCGGCTGCCTGGAACAATGTTTTTGGCTTCCGCCCGTCACAGGGGCTTGTTCCCGGCGGACCGGATTTCGAGGTCTTTCATGCGCAGATGGGCGTCGACGGACCGATGGGCCGCAATGTCGCCGACATGGCGCTGCTGCTCGATGTGCAGGCGGGCTACCATCCGCACGCGCCATTGTCCTATGAAAAACCGGGCTCGTTCCTCGACGGGCTTGCAACAAAAGCGACTGGCGGCCGCATCGCATGGTTCCGCGACCTCGGCGGTCATCTGCCGGTCGAATCCGGCATCCTCGATCTGTGCGAGGCAGCACTTGGCCGCTTTGCGGATGCGTCCTTCCCCAGCGAACCCTTGCTGCCGGATTTCGATTTCGAAGCGCTGTGGCAGGCCTTCGTGACGCTACGCCAGGCCAGCAGCGGCTGCGCGCTCAAGACCCACTATGACGACCCCGCGAAACGCCGCCTGCTCAAACCGGAAGCCATCTGGGAAGTGGAGAACGCGATACGGCTGACGGGGCCGCAGATCCGCGCCGCCTCTGTCATCCGCACCTCCTGGCATCGCACGCTGCTGTCGCTCTTCGACCGCTATGATCTCGTTGCGCTGCCGACCGCGCAGGTCTTCCCCTTCGATGTAAGCACGCATTGGCCCCGTGAGGTCGCCGGACGAGCGATGGACAGCTACCACCGCTGGATGCAGGTTTCAGCGTTCGCCACGCTGGGCGGCTGCCCGGCGGTCAACGTGCCGGTCGGCTTCGACGGCCGGGGCCGGCCGATGGGCATGCAGCTGATCGGCCGGCCGCGCGGCGACCTTGCGGTGCTGAAGGCGGCGGCGGCCTATGAGGCGACGCTGCCCTGGCAGGCCGGCGCCTGAGCCGGCTGGACTTCGTATCGCAGCGCTTCGCGTACCGGCTTGCACTGGCAGCGCTGCCATGCATTGATTATCCTCAGCCGCGCCGCATCGGCGGCATGGGCATGCTCCCGAAAAGTGGGAGCCGGTTTTCTCGGACAAACGGTTTCCGTTTGTCCAGAGATCATGCTCCAACAAAGAGGGAAAATCATGTCGCTCGAACTCTACGCCGCCTACGTCCTCGCTTGCATCGTCATCATCTTGGTGCCCGGTCCGACGGTCACGCTGATCATCGCCAACAGCATCCGCCATGGCACCCGCGCCGGTCTCGCCAATGTCGCCGGCACGCAGGCCGGGCTTGCCGTGATGATCGCCATCGTCGGCATCGGCCTCAACACGCTGATTTCTGGCATGGGCCATTGGTTCGAATGGGTGCGGCTGATCGGCGCCGCCTATCTGATCTGGATGGGCGTCCAGATGTTCCGCTCAAAGGGCAAGTTGAACGCTGACGGGACCGCCAGGAAGCCGCATGGGGGCTTCTTCCTGCAGGGCCTGCTGGTGGCGCTCAGCAACCCCAAGACTCTGATTTTCTTCGGCGCTTTCTTTCCGCAGTTCATTTCGCCACAAGGCAACTACTCGCTGCAAATCGCCGTCATGGGCCTCACCGCCATGATCTTCGCGGCCATGTCGGATTCGACTTACGCGCTGGCCGCCGGGCGCGCCGGGCGCCTGCTATCAGCCAACCGCATCAAGCTTTTGTCGAGAATTAGCGGCAGCTTCATGGTCGGCGGCGGTCTGTGGCTGGCGTTTTCACGGTCGAAGTGAGCACGCCTCTTCCCTTCTCCCCTTGTGAGGGCTTTGCATGAAGGGTGTGCTTAACCTGATTGGCCTACTGAGCGTCTTTTGAAGGCGTCTAAGGCCTCGCCTTGTCGCCCTGGCGCGGCATCGACCGGCATCATTGGCCCGATCGGCTCGATTTTGGACGCACTCCTCCTCACACCCGCCTCTCTTTGGGTGGATACAGGACACCGATCATAGTCCGCAGATTGTAGGCGCATGCCGCCAGCATGCACTGCGTGCGGTTGGTCGCAAGGTTGAAGAAGCGCAAGCGCCGCATGCCGTAACGCTCCTTGAACACGGCGAAAGGCCGCTCAACCGCCGCCCGCACCTTGGAGATCAGCCGGTTGCGCAGCTTGTCGCGCG